>NZ_LFZV01000001.1:716941-878372 GCF_001183965.1 Bacillus sp. FJAT-27916 | reverse complement strand
ATACATGGTTTTATCATTCCTATCCTCGGTTATAAAGTTAGAGTTTCTGTGGAAATTCCTCGTCTTTCGCACCGGAGTGCTTATAACAAAACTTGTCGCGCTGCCCCGATTGTTCAAGAAGTCACTCCCAATCCAATTGTACCGTAAAATAGATTGCAGCTTCCCTTTTTATTCAAAAGCAACAATCTTTACGAAAACAGCCAATAAAAAAGGACTGCTCCGCTTGTTTTTATACGGAACAGCCTTTATTGCCTGCCTTATTTAAATGTGTCCATAATCTGTTTCATCTGTTCAATCGTTTCAGAGAGCGGCCCATTATTATCAACGATGTAATCAGCCAATTCCTTTTTCTCATCGATGGGCATCTGCGCATGAATCCGAGCCAGGGCATCAGCTTCCATATACCCGTCTCTTTCCATCAGCCGTTTTAGCTGGGTCTCCTTCGTAACATAAATAAGAATCGTCTCCTCCACCATATGAGTCAACTTACTCTCAAACAATAAAGGAATATCCATAATAACGATGGATGCCCCTTCTCCAAATGCCCGCTCCGTTTCCTGCCTCATCCATTCTCTCACAGCCGGATGGACAATAGCATTTAATGTCTGCCGTTTTTCTTCATTCGCAAAAATAATAGAACCGAGTCTTTTCCGGTCAAGTGTTCCATCCGGAAGCAGGACATCATCTCCAAAGGCCTTTCTGATCTTCTCAAGAGCCGGCATGCCCGGTTCAACAACTTTCCTGGCCGCGATATCTGCGTCAACGACAGGATAGCCCTGTGAGAGAAGCCAGTTAGATACTGTGCTCTTCCCACTGGCAATTCCGCCTGTCAGCCCGATTATTTTCTTCATCATTTACTGTTTCCCCTGTCTAAAATAGTTTACTGATCCCTAGTGCAATTAAGACAATTCCAGGTACAAAGGACAAAATTTTCGCGGCAAAAGAATCATTTAAGTACTTTCCAGCCTGAAGGCCGGCCTTCATGAAAATGGCGCTCATAATAAAACTGAGCAGCACGACCGTCACGAGTGGATAGTCGAGAATACCGGCACCAATACCTGCGCCAAACCCATCAAGAGAAAGCGCAAAGCCTAGAAAACAAGCTTCAAGACCTGTAATTGTTCCGGAACGGTCAAAGTCAGCGCTCAGCGGCTTCTTCAAAATATGAATCACTAGACCAATTGATTTGATTTCCAGCTGAAACAATGTGCGTTCATCCACATTCAAATACACATCATCATTTTGCTTTAAATTGCTTGCGGCCGTCCATATGCCTAATGAAATGAGGATAAGCCCTCCAATCATGCCTGCCCAGGACTCTGCCATGAAATGTTCACTCACAGATCCCGTGAACATGCCAATTGCGAAGCTTAAGGCCGAACATGCGGCAATAATCATTATGGATCTTAAGGGAATTGCCACTTTGCGCATTCCATAGGTCATTCCGACACCGCAGCTATCCAGGCTGACTGCCATAGCGAGTAAGAGTATTGAAGCCAAGTGCTCCATTGACAGGGACTCCTTTCAACAATCAATACCCTACTATATGACAGGAGCCTATCTTTGGTTCATGGCCATTATCAACGTTTTTGACAGGAAGGACAATAAACGGTCCCCCTTCCTCCTACGGTGATTCTCTCCATGATGGAGCCGCATGTCTTACATGGCTGGCCCTTTCTCGAGTAAGCAAACAATTCAAGCTGGAACATACCAATCTGGCCCTGTGAATTTACGTAAGAGCGAATCGTACTTCCCCCTTTTTCAATCGCCTCAGCAAGCGTAGTCTTAATCGCCGTATAAAGACGCTGAATCTCCTCCTCATTCAAGGATGAGGCCGCCCGCTCTGGATGAATACCGGCATGGAACAAAGCCTCATCCACATAAATATTCCCAAGACCCGCGAGCAAGCGCTGGTCAAGCAGAACAGTCTTGATGAAACGATGCGTCTTGGCAAGCCCGGCTGCCAGGTGCTCTGGCGTGAATTCATCTGAAAATGGTTCAGGTCCTACCTTCGAAAGCGGCAGCACATCCAGCTCAGTTCCTTTCGGGAATAAATGCATCGTGCCGAATTTGCGCACATCTCTGTATCTTAACTCGGTACCGTCTGTGAATTGGAATATGACATGAGTATGCTTATCCATCTCTTCGCTCTTGTCAAAAAGTCCGTATTTCCCTTCCATACGCAGATGGGATACGAGACTATAATCATCTAAATAAAAGATCAAAAACTTGCCGCGGCGACCGATTTCGCGGATGGTTTGCCCCTTCAGGAAAAGGCAGAAAAGTTCAGCATCATCCGGTTCCTTGATGATCTTCCCCCATCGCACCTCTACATCCTCTATTGTCTTACCGAGCACCATGGCTTCGAGTGTTCGCCTTATTGTTTCTACTTCTGGTAATTCAGGCAAACAAATAACCCCCTTTTACTGCTCTATTTTGCGTCGTACCAAGTGTTTCCGAATGAATAATCCACCTTAAGCGGAACGCTCAATTGGATTGCATTCTCCATTTCCTCCGGTACGATTTTCTTTAAGATGTCTATTTCATCCTTCGGTGCTTCAAAAATCAATTCATCATGCACCTGAAGCAATAACTTTGCCTTTAAGTTCTCCTTCTTCAGCCGGTCATTCATGTGGATCATCGCCAATTTGATAATATCTGCTGCACTGCCCTGAATCGGCGTATTCATCGCTGTCCTTTCGGCAAACCCACGGACATTAAAGTTTCGATTATTGATTTCCGGAATATAGCGGCGTCGGTGAAGAAGGGTTGTGACATAACCGCATTCCTTCGCATCCTCAATAATATCCTTCATATAGCGCTGTACTCCTGGATAACTTTCCAAATAACGATCGATGAAGGTACCGGCTTCCTTACGGGTAATATTCAAGTTTTGGGATAATCCATAATCACTGATACCGTATACAATCCCGAAGTTAACAGCTTTAGCCTGCCGCCTCATATTAGAGGTCACTTCCTCTTCCTTCACATGGAAGACATCCATCGCTGTTTTCGTATGAATATCCATATCTTCTTTAAAGGCATTGATTAAGTTCTCATCATCAGCAATATGGGCAAGGACGCGAAGCTCAATTTGGGAATAGTCAGCGGCAAATATGACCCAGTCCTCCACTGACGGAACGAAGGCTTGTCTAATTTTCTTTCCTTCCTCAAGCCTGATTGGGATGTTTTGCAGATTCGGATCCGTCGAACTTAGGCGTCCTGTCTGTGTAAGCGCCTGATTGAAGCGGGTATGAACCTTGCCATCCTCATGAATAACCTTCAGCAAACCTTCGATATAAGTAGATTGCAACTTGCCAAGCTGGCGATAATTGAGGATTTCACGAATGATTTCATGCTTGTTTTCAAGCTTCTCCAAAATGTCCGCAGACGTGGAATAGCCTGTTTTTGTCTTCTTGATGACCGGCAGACCTAAACGTTCAAAGAGGATCACCCCTAATTGCTTCGGTGAGTTAATATTAAATTTCTCACCTGCCAGGTCATAGATTTTCGCTTCGATATCAGCAAGCCTTGCAGCGAGCTCTCCGCCCATTTCCTTCAGTCTTTCCTTATCAACCTTGACACCTGTAATCTCCATTTCCGCAAGGATCAAGGCGAGCGGCAATTCTAAATCCATCAGCAAGGATAATTGTGCATTCACAACAAGCTGGCTTTCAATACTAGCTTTGATCAAGCCCATCGACTGAGCTTTGCGTGCGATATGCTCACCGTAAACCTCAGGATTTGGAATCTTCCGTTTTGCTCCTTTTCCATACACATGCTCATCTGTTTGTATATGACCGGCACTATGTCTTTTCGCAAGGTCTGCCATATCTACTTCCGGCTCAGCCGGGTTTAACACATAGGAGGCAAGGAAGAGATCAAACGCGACACCCTTAAGCTCAACGCCATAGCGGTGAAGGGCAACAACCGCCTGCTTCACATCATGCACCGTTTTCTTCATGTCCGGATTCTCTGCCCATGCCTTAAAAGCAGCAGATTCAACAGCTGTTTCCGTCTCCATGAAGAAGGTGCCCTTAGCATTGGAAATGGCCAAGCCTTGAATAGGCGCTGTATGGTAATTATCCTCTAAGATTTCTACAAAAAGAGCTGTATCGTCCGTGAATATATCTTCGGTGATTTCCTTAACGAATGTATAATCAATCTCTTCAAGCACTTCATCTTCCTGTGCGTTGAGTGGATCCATCTTTTCAATCAAGGTTGCAAAGCCGAGCTCCTTATAAATCGCCAGAAGCTTTTCTTGGTCTGCTCCTGTGTAATCGATCTCCTCTAGACGAACTTCGATTGGCGCTTTCTTCTCAATCGTTGCAAGCTGCTTAGAAATGATGGCCTGATCCTTATATTCCTCAATCTTCTCCTTCAATTTCTTGCCGCTTACCTCCTCAGGAGAATTAACCACCGCTTCCACACTGCCGAATTGGTGCAGAAGCTTCAACGCTGTTTTCTCACCAACACCCGGAATGCCCGGAATATTATCGGAGGTATCCCCCATCAAGCCTTTCAAATCAACAATCTGTTCAGGAGTCAGATTATATTTCTCTCGAATATGCTCAGGTGTGTAATCCTCCATATCCGTAATTCCTTTTCGGGTAATACGGACTGTCGTCTTCTCAGAAGCAAGCTGCGTCAAATCCTTATCCCCAGAAATGACCGTGACCTCGTAGCCATCACCCTCCGCAAGCGTGGCAAGAGTGCCGATAATGTCATCTGCCTCATAATTTGTTAATTCATAGCGGGAAATTCCGTACGCATCCAGCAATTCTCGAATGAATGGAAACTGCTCAGACAGCTCCGGCGGCGTTTTTTGACGGCCTCCCTTATATTCAGCGAAGGTACTGTGGCGAAATGTCGTTTTGCCTGCATCGAAGGCAACGAGCATATGGGTCGGCTTCTCTTCTTCCATAATTCGATTCAGCATCATCGCAAATCCATATATGGCATTTGTATGTACGCCCTTATCATTATTGAGTAAAGGCAAGGCGAAAAATGCTCTGTAGGCAATGCTATTTCCATCTATTAAGACGATTTTTTTATTCATGCTTTCCTCCCGTATCTAACCGATTATCTTATCCTCTATTCTAACATGAGTCATGATTGAAAGAAAAACAGCTGTTCTGTATCTCAAAGACAGCCGTCAGAATAGACTAGTAAACATTAAAAAACTCCCATCACGAATGCACCCGTGAAAGGAGTTTTCCTTCTTTATTTCCCTTTTCCTGTATGCTGCTCCTTAGGGATGATTACTGTAAAGGTACTTCCCTCATTAAGCTTGCTGTCTATGGTGATTTCACCATGCTGAGCCTCGAGAATATGTTTCACGATGGCCAGTCCAAGTCCCGTTCCTCCGCTCTCTCTGCTTCTGTCCTTATCAACACGGTAAAAGCGTTCAAATATGCGTGGAAACTCCTCTTCATCAATCCCGATTCCCGTGTCCGCTATCTTAATATAAACCTTGTCCACATCCTCGCTTGCAGATATAGTTACTTTCCCATCTGCCGGAGTGTAAGAAATGGCATTGCTGACGAGATTAATGATCACTTGCTGGATACGAAAAGGATCTGTTTCACAAACGATTGGCTGATTCAGGTCATTTAGGACAAATTGAATGTTCTTCTTGGCTGCCTTCTTCTCCAATATCTCGTACGTATCTCGCAAAACAGGGACGATATCCACCTTCTGCAAATCAAGCTGGAATCCCTGCTGCTCCACCTTAGACAATTCCAGCAATTCCTTGATTAGTGCTTGAAGCCGGTTACTTTCCTTCAGAATGATGGAGAGGAAATGATTTAGTGTATCCTTATCTTCCTTTGCTCCATCAATCAATGTTTCCGTAAAGCCCTTTATGGATGTAACAGGCGTATTCAATTCATGTGACACATTGGCTACGAATTGCTTCCTCACGGTTTCGAGCTTCTTCAGCTCCGTAATATCATGGAAAACCAAAATAATTCCTTTCCATTCACCCTTCGGACCAATAATCGGGGCCCCGTACACTTCGAAATTCTTCCGTTCAAGACCGATTGTCAAGACAATTTGTTTTTTGATTTTTTGCTCGACCATGAAGATTTCCTCAATGAGAGCATTTACTTCCTCACGATGGATTACCTTGTAATAAAGCTCCGACAAGTAATCCTCTTCATTTTCTTTAAAGAGATTCAGGTAAGCACGATTGACCATATTGATATATCCTTTATCATCAATCAATAGCAAGGCGCTTCCCATATTCTCAATCAAAGTACTGAGCCGGTCTTTTTGAATATCATAGGCGATTTTCATCTCTTGCATATCACGGGCAAGCTGATTAATGGAATCATTCAGCAGCCTCGCTTCCTTGTTGCGGCCAATATAAGTGCGTGCACGATAATTCCCTTTCGTCAGCTCCTGCACCGCATGATAGGCACTATCAACAGGCATGAAATACTTCTTAATGATCTTAAAAACAAATAGCATGATAACGATGAATGCCACTGCCAAAAATGACAGAGAGGTTGTCCAGATCGATAACCCTCCCATAATGACATTCTTCTCTTGACCAACCAACAGGATGCCTTCATCCGATTGAATGGGAGAAATATAATAGAATAATCCGTCATCATGAAGCTCCCCGAAAACCGGTTCAGCTGAATGATCCCCGAACTCTTCCAACTTCGCTTGATAAAGAGCCAGCTCCTCACCTGTTGTCCCTTCTTCTACATACCTCTTATCAGAAAGAACCTCGCCGTCACGGTCAGTCAGCAGGATAGAAATACCCAGCTCTTTACTGAGTACCTCAAGCCGGCTATTAAGCTCCGTTTTATCCTCTAGATCAGCGAGCTGCCATTCGATCACTTGCGCCGCATTCTTCAGGTCATTCCTCGTATCTCTTTCCAGATACATCGTGAACACCTTTCCTAATAAAAGTCCAAACAGAAAGGAAATAATCAGGATAGCGGAGGCAATCTCGAACGTCATCATTCTTCTTGATTTCTTCATTATCTCGGTTCCTCTAGCTTATATCCAAGTCCGCGTACCGTTTTAATATAGACTGGTTTCTTCGTATCCTGTTCGATTTTTTCACGTAAATGACTGATATGCACATCCACAATTCGTGTATCCCCAACAAAGTCATAATTCCAAATGACATTCAAAAGCTGATCCCTTGTGAGAATTCTTGACTTATTTTTCGCTAGATAAGCCAAAAGTTCAAATTCCTTCGGTGTCAACTCAAGCAATCCATCACGAAGATAGGCTTCATATCTTTCAATATATATTTTCAGTTCACCGACTGTGATGAGGTCTGTATCATCCTCTTTTGACTCAGCGGCTGTATTAATCATATCCACTCTTCTTAGGAGGGCCTTTACTCTTGCCACAACCTCACGCGGGCTGAATGGCTTAGTCATATAATCATCGGCACCCAGCTCAAGTCCAAGAACTTTATCGAACTCTTCGCTTTTGGCAGTGAGCATCAATATTGGGACCGCAACCTTATTCTGACGCAGGATTTTGCAGACCTCAATCCCGTCAAGCTTAGGCAGCATGAGGTCCAATATGATCACATCTGGTCTTTCTGTCATTGCCAGCTGCTTACCCATTTCCCCATCCATCGCCTTAATGACGGTAAACCCGGCTTGTTCCAAATTATACGTAAGCAAGGTAATGATTGATTCTTCATCTTCCACAACTAGGACTTTTTTGCTCATCTTATCCTCCATCCGCTTCCCGATATATTAACTTCATTTCTAATAGCTTATGTTTGAATAGTCCTCTCTATTTATTTCATTGCCATAATCCATTCGTAATTATGCGCTCCAGACCAATCAATAAAGCATTTATCACCAATATCTCTTCCCCAATTATACCAATCTCTCACCATTATATATGAAAAGATGAAATCTTGGTATAATGTCCCGCACCGGAATATAGGCAGGGACATGAATCATGCAGGAGTCGGTTCGTGAGATATCTAAACCACAGGAAAAGGCCTTTCAAAAGATTTCAGAATGTAGACAAAATCGCATTGACTCTAGCTGATAAGATTTTGTTCTATTCCCTCTGGCGTGGACTGCTTCCTCTATGTGTTCGCCTGAATGAGCTTCTGATAGATTTCACTTTACTTGTAAACAAATGGAAGGAGACGTTCCTTACAATCAATTTCAGTAGAATTATTTGATTTCTAGAGGAGTATGCATAGTTATCTTGTCATTAAAAAAATCAAACAAGTGACTTGAGAAAAAAGTACTCTCAATTCTTTTAGGCAAAATTAAAAGGGACTCCCGAAAGAGTCCCTTTGTACATATATCACACAAGAATAGACATAACTGCCTTGACTGATTGAACTGAATGAGCAAGGGCGGCTTGTTCCTCCTCTTGCAATTCAAGTTCAATTACTTTCTCTATACCGTTTGCACCGATGATAGTCGGTACACCAAGGTAGATTCCATCATAGCCGTATTCCCCCTCTAAATAAGCTATGGCTGGAAGAATCCTGCGCTGGTCCTTCAAGATAGCCTCTGCCATGGATACAAGGGAGGCAGCGGGTGCATAGTAGGCACTGCCGTTACCAAGCAGTTCTACAATTTCTCCTCCGCCCTTTCTTGTCCGCTCGACAATACTGTTGAGACGCTCTTTAGGGATGAGTGCTTCCAATGGAATCCCGCCGGCATAGGAGTATCGGACAAGGGGAACCATTTCGTCCCCATGTCCGCCAAGCACAAAGCCAGTTATATCCTTGACAGACAGATTTAACTCCTGAGCGATGAATGTGCGGAATCTTGCTGTATCAAGCACGCCTGACTGCCCAATAACACGGTTCTTTGGAAATCCCGTTTCCTTGAAAACCGTGTAGGTCATCGCATCGACCGGGTTGGTCAAGACGATGATATGGCTTTCCGGCGAATATCTTACAACTTCCTTTGCTACTGAACGCATGATTTTCTGATTGGTTTGCACAAGATCATCACGACTCATGCCAGGTTTCCGGGCAATGCCTGCCGTAATAATGACTAAATCGGAGTCCTTTGTATCTGCATAATCGGATGTTCCGATAATGGATGCATCAAACCCTTGCACCGGACCAGCCTGGGCCATGTCTAAAGCCTTCCCCTTTGTAGGCTTTTCCATTTGTGGAATATCCACGAGAACTACATCCCCAAGCTCCTTTTGTGCTAAAAGGAACGCTGTAGTCGCTCCTGTAAAACCACTGCCGATTACAGAGATTTTTTTGCGTTTCAATCCCATAATATATCATCTACCCCCATCGTTTATTGACGGTGCCGTTCAAAAATCATCCCTCGTAAATCGTGCCTGCTTTCTACCTGTGTTCTTTATTCCATATTCTTGATTAATTCATCAGCAAATTCAGAGCATTTCACTTCGTTTGCTCCATCCATCAAGCGGGCAAAGTCATAAGTAACCACTTTAGAATCAATCGTTTTCTCCATGGAACGAGTGATCATGTTCGCTGCTTCATTCCAGCCTAAATGCTCAAGCATCAATACGCCGGAAAGAATGACAGAGGATGGATTTACTTTATCAAGACCTGCATATTTCGGAGCTGTACCATGTGTCGCTTCAAAAATCGCATGTCCAGTTACGTAGTTAATGTTTGCCCCTGGAGCAATACCGATACCGCCGACTTGTGCTGCAAGAGCGTCAGAGATGTAATCCCCATTCAAGTTCATTGTTGCAACGACATCGAATTCTCTTGGTCTAGTCAGAATTTGTTGAAGGAAGATATCCGCAATAGAATCCTTTACGATGATCTTGCCAGCTGCTTCAGCATCAGCCTGTGCTTTATTAGCCGCTTCTGTGCCTTCTGCATCTTTAATGCGGTCATATTGAGCCCATGTGAACACTTGCTCGCCGAACTCTTCTTCCGCTACTTCATAGCCCCAGTTTTTGAAGGCTCCTTCAGTAAATTTCATAATGTTTCCTTTGTGAACAAGCGTCAAGGATTTTCTTCCTTCCTTGATGGCATAATTCAACGCTGCGCGTACAAGGCGTTTTGTTCCTTCTTCAGAAACCGGCTTAATACCGATACCGGAAGTTTCCGGGAAGCGAATCTTAGAGACACCCATTTCATTGCGAAGGAATTCTAATAGTTTCTTAACATCATCAGAACCTTTGGCATATTCAATTCCAGCATAAATATCTTCTGTATTTTCACGGAAGATGACCATATCCGTATCCTGCGGGCGTTTAACCGGTGAAGGAACGCCATCAAAGTATCTAACAGGACGCAAGCATGTGTATAGGTCAAGCTCTTGACGAAGCGCGACATTTAAGGAGCGGATTCCGCCGCCGACAGGAGTTGTTAATGGCCCTTTAATCGCGATTAAGTATTCTTTAATCACGTCAAGTGTTTCAGCCGGGAGCCATTCACCTGTTTCATTAAATGCTTTTTCGCCAGCTAATACTTCTTTCCAAACAATAGCTTTCTCGCCGTTATAGGCTTTTTCTACCGCAGCTTCCAATACACGGGATGCAGCAGCCCAAATATCCGGGCCTGTTCCGTCACCCTCGATAAAAGGAATGATTGCATGATTTGGCACTTGTAGAGCGCCATCTACTACTTTGATTTTTTCTGCCTGACTCATTGAAAATCCCTCCAGCATGTATCAGCAAGCACCAAACCTGCTGTTCTTTAGTCTCTATATCTTCTCTATCTCTTTAACACTCTAAAGTATAGTATACATATTTAAAATATTATGAACAAATTTTACATTTATAAATATCAGAATTATTTAGTGAGGCTTGTCCAATACTAGATGAAAATCAGCGTGCTTCGATTGGAACGTACTTTTGCATGCCAGGACCGACATACTCTGCACGAGGACGAATTAAACGGTTGTTTTCATATTGCTCCAGAATATGAGCAATCCAACCGGACATACGGCTGACAGCAAAGATTGGTGTGAATAGGTCATGATCAATACCTAAACTGTGGTACACGGATGCAGAATAGAAATCTACGTTTGGCGGAAGAGGTTTTCTGGAAGTAACCAATTCCTCAATTCTTGTGGACATTTCATACCATTTCGGTTCGCCGTTCATGTCAGTTAGCCTTTTGGACATTTCACGGAGATGTTTCGCACGAGGGTCCCCTTTGCGGTATACGCGGTGGCCAAATCCCATGATTTTTTCTTTATTATCAAGCTTATCATTAATATAAGTCTCGACATTCTCAAGTGAATCTATTTCTTTGAGCATTTTCATAACTGCTTCATTTGCTCCGCCGTGAAGCGGTCCCTTCAAGGCACCAATGGCAGCAGTAACACCAGAATACATATCAGATAAAGTCGCCACACATACACGTGCAGTGAATGTAGATGCATTCAATTCATGATCGGCATGAAGTACGAGAGCTTTATTAAATGCCTCAATCTCAACCTGGCTTGGCTCCTTGCCATTTAACATGTACAGGAAGTTTTGGGCATAACCAAAATCCTTGCGCGGGGCAATTGGCTCAAGACCCTTACGGATGCGTGAGAAAGCTGTCACGATGGCTGGAATCTTT
The DNA here is from genome assembly GCF_001183965.1 of Bacillus sp. FJAT-27916. Taxonomy (GTDB): domain Bacteria; phylum Bacillota; class Bacilli; order Bacillales; family Pradoshiaceae; genus Pradoshia. The sequence goes on along the minus strand of NZ_LFZV01000001.1, from coordinate 866,854 downwards.
GCTTGTAAGCGGATAGCTTTTCGTAAGTTTGCCTGATCATCCATGACATCTGCTTCCTCGTCATATAATCCAAGCATGGATACAGCCGTTCTCAAAGCTCCCATCGGGTGTACTTTTTCAATTGGATACATCTTAAAATGCTCGATGATTTCATTCGGCAATGCAGCATTTGCAGCCAATTGATTCTTCAAGTCCTCTAATTCAAGATGATTTGGCAGCCTGAGGTTCCATAATAGGAAAATAACCTCTTCAAAGCTTGCGTTTTCCGCTAAATCATCAATGTCATACCCCACATATGTGAGCGTGTCATCAATGATCGAGCTGATGGAAGATGATGTAGCAACAATACCTTCTAGACCTTTTGTTACAGACATTAAAATCTCTCCTTTGCCAGAAATTTCCCCTATGTTTTCCGATTCACTGGTCAGTCGGGTTAATCATGCTGAATATATCCCGGCTTTAAAGCTATATTCTTGCATAACTACTTTACTCTTATAATAAGTAAGCGTTATCATAAGAAAGCGTTTTAAACCCATCTAAACCATTCTCTGAACGATTGCTCAGAATAATAATAGGGTTCACAAAAAAATTGTAAATTTTTGTGAAACCCGAGCCTTTTTTAATTATAAACAATTATTCCAAATTTGTGAAAGAAAACAACTCGTAAAATTATTTGACAGAGGTTTTTCCGAGAGATTTATCGAAATAAATCGATTAGCTGCATCATTAAGTAGGCGATACCGGCACCAATTAACGGACCGACTGCTACCCCATTAAATAGGGCAACCGCTAAGATTGTCCCAAACACGAGCGCCACCGTGATATGCGGGTCACTAGCAAGCAGTTGAATTCCATTTTTGGCGATAAGAGCTACCGCCACTCCGGAAAGCATAGCAACCCATGCATACGGGGATTTTGCCGCTTCAGCCAGCTGCTTAAAGCCGATATGACCGGTAGCGATTGGCACGAGTACCGCAATCGTAATAATGGTCACGCCCCAGTTGATACCCTTCGATTGAACATACGCTAAAAAGCGGCCGTCAGCTCCTGCCACTTTCATCAACAGCAGGAAGCCTGTTGCGACCATTAATGAAGTATTCTTAGCAATGACCCCAATCAAAAGAAGAATAAGCAGGAAAATATAAGGTCCATACATGTTGTTTCATCCTTCCAAGTTTCAATTTATCTAAACATTGTAAATAAATAATTTATTTTACTTTTGTGGTAATAATCGAATTTTCATTGAACTAAAGATAAGAATATAATAGATAGAAGAAGACCCTCGCTTAAGGAGGCATTAATCGTGAATCTTGAATATTTATATCGTGCCCTGCGCTTTGTGTTCGTCATTGTCGGCACCGCCGCATCTGTTTATTTATTGCTTTTGACGGCGAAATATACATACCCTTTTATCATAGGGATATGCCTTGCCTTCTTGATGAATCCCTTCATCACCTTTCTAACAGGAAAGCTTCGTTTTCCACGTGCTTTGGCTGTCTTGGCCAGTATGCTCATCCTAATTGCCTTAATTGCAGGATTAATTACCTTTTTAGTCACAGAAACCGTGGCCGGCGCAGCCTATTTGTCTGATGTATTGCCAAAGCATCTCAACACCATGATTATCCTCATCCAAGATTATTTTCAAGCCAAGATTCTTCCCTTATATGAGAAGATCATTTCTTTGTTTAATAATCTCGAAGCTGGTCAACAGGATACAGTTCTATCAAATATCGAAAATATTGGGAGCAGCATTGGAACAACTCTGACAAATCTCATACAAACCACTCTTGGCTTTGTTCCTAAGTTGATTGGCTGGCTTCCAGGTGCTGGAACGGGCGCCATTTTCACCTTGCTTGCAACATTCTTCATCGCAAAGGAATGGAACAAGCTTCTTGCTAAGACACAGCAGTTTCTCCCTGATAAGACCCTCCAAAACATCCGGAAGGTCATCATTGAACTTGAACGGGCATTATTTGGCTTTATTCGTGCACAATTGACCCTGATCTCGATGACAACACTCATTGTATTGATTGGATTGCTTATTCTGAGAATCGAATTTGCCATCACAATCGCCTTGATTACGGGGTTTGTTGACTTGCTTCCTTATCTCGGAACAGGTCTCGTGTTTGTCCCATGGATTATTTATGCCTTAATGACTGGCAATTTAAGCCTGGCCCTTGGACTCGCTATTCTTTATACAGTTGTCATTGTTCAGCGTCAGCTTATGGAACCGAAGATTCTCTCTTCCAGCATAGGGCTTGACCCGCTTGCGACCTTAGTTGCCATTTTCGTCGGTTTCAAGATACTCGGGTTTCTCGGGCTCATTCTTGGCCCAATCGTCCTCGTCATCATCCGCACGCTTTATAAGCTGCACATTCTCCATGATGTTTGGGATTTTATCATGGGCAGGAAACCAACCGATTTCCCTGAATAAAAAAAGGGCTGTTCATGGCAGACTGTTGAATCAGTCTGCCATAAACATGCCTGCTCACTTAACGGATAATCTTAATCGTACCTCGTGACTTGCTCATCAGCTTCCACAGTAACGCAGTTAGCAGCGGCTTGACCCATTTCCTTGTGATTGGAATAAGCAGCATAAGTCCGGCAATGTCACTAATAAAGCCTGGCAAAAGAAGCAGGAAAGCACCCGCAAGAATACAAATTCCATTAAAGAGCTCCTCACCAGGCATCATTCCCCTATTCAATTGTTCCTGTGCCCTTCTCAGGGTCTGTATTCCCTGCCTCTTAGCGAAGAAAAAGCCGAAAATACCGGTTAAGAACATAAGGGATACCGTCCACCCAATCCCAATATAAGAGCCTGACAGCAGCAGGACAATAATTTCAATTGCCGGTATCAGGATAAATAGAAACGTTGATCGTTTCATAAAAGCCCTCCTACATTATCTCTTCCTACCAGTGTACCACGAAAAGAAAAAGAGCTGCCTAAATTAGCAAAAGGCCAACTTAAACAACTCTTTCTCATTTATTGATTAAAGGATGCTTGCATGTCCTTCATAAATACGTCCGCTTCTTGCATGAACGGTAACAGTTTGTCCGTCTTTCAAATCAACTGTCGCATTTTTTGCGCCAACGATAACCGGAATGCCTTGGCTTAATCCTACAACGGCAGCATGGCTTGTCAATCCGCCTTCTTCCGTAATAAGCGCAGCACATTTCTCGATGGCTGGCATCATGTCGCGATCACTTGCATTTGTTACAAGGATGCATCCTTCTGTTGCTTTTTCATTTGCTTCTGCAGCATCTTTCGCCACAACTACTTTGCCTGATGCAGATTTGCGGCCGATACCTTGGGCGCTCACCAATACAGAACCAATGATATGGATTTTCATGATATTAGTTGTACCAGATTCGTTAACTGGAACACCTGCTGTGATGATAACCAAATCACCTGGGTTCACGAAGCCATTTTTCATGGATTCTGTTACAGCTGTATCAAGCATATCGTCTGTGTTTGTTGTCGGTGTTCCCATGATAGGCTGAACACCCCATACCAAAGCAAGCTTACGCATTACACGCTCATGTGCTGTAACAGCAATGATTGGTGCATTGGAACGATAGCGGGAGATCATGCGAGCAGTAGAACCGCTTTGTGTCGGTGCAATAATAGCAGAAACCTTTAAGTTAAGGGCTGTATGAGCAACAGACAAGCCAATTGCCTCTGTCACATTGTAATCATGGTCTTTGCTGCGTGCAGAAAGAATTGCTTTGTAGTTCAAAGCTGTCTCTGTTTTCTGCGCAATATTGTGCATCGTTTGAACGGCTTCAACTGGATATTGACCTGCAGCTGTTTCACCAGAAAGCATGATGGCATCTGTACCGTCAAAGATTGCATTCGCAACGTCACTTGCTTCCGCACGAGTCGGACGAGGGTTGCGCTGCATGGAATCAAGCATTTGTGTTGCTGTGATAACTGGTTTAGCTAAACGGTTGCAGCGTTTGATTAGATCCTTTTGAACAAGTGGTACATCTTCTGCTGGAATCTCAACACCAAGATCTCCACGTGCAACCATCAAACCATCAGAAACTTCAAGGATTTCCTCGATGTTTTCAACACCTTCATGGTTTTCAATCTTAGGAATGATTTGGATATGGCCAGCATTATGTTTTTCAAGCAATTCTCTGATTTCTAGAACATCAGCTGCACGGCGAACGAATGATGCTGCAATGAAATCAACATCTTCTTCGATACCGAAAACAATGTCTTCTGCGTCTTTTTGCGTAATTCCAGGCAATTTCACAGAAACACCAGGAACGTTAACGCCTTTTTTGTTTTTGATCATTCCAGTGTTAAGTACTTTTGTATGGATTTCACCTTTTGACTTATCGACATCGATAACCTCAAGGCCGATTAATCCATCATCTACAAGAATTCTTGAACCTGGATATACATCATCGATCAAGCCTTCATAAGTGATGGAAAACTTCTCTGGTGTTCCAAGAACTTGAGTGCTGGAAATAGTCACATTTTGGCCGGCAACCAATTCAAAACCGCCATTTTCCATATCATGAGTACGGATTTCAGGACCTTTCGTGTCAAGCAAGATCCCAACTGTTTTGCCGGTTTCCTTTGCAGCTTGGCGAATTGTTTGAATCCGTGCACGGTGTTCTTCATGGCTTCCGTGTGAGAAGTTTAGGCGCGCCACATTCATGCCGGCCTCCATTAAAGCTTTCAGCTTTTCTAATGATTCACTGGCAGGGCCAATCGTACACACAATTTTCGTTTTACGCATGCTGTATCCTCCTAATTACTTTATATAACTTAAATTGACAGCTCATCTGATAATTTATACATTTTTTGATCAATCACATGTGGCATCTTCAATGCTTCAATGATATCATAATCAACCAATTTGTTGTTCACGATCCCTACAGCACGGCCGCCCTTGCCTTCAATCAGCAATTCAACTGCGCTGGCTGCCAAACGGCTCGCTAAAACGCGGTCCTGTGCAGTAGGGGAACCACCGCGCTGAACGTGTCCTAGTACGGTAACACGAGTTTCAGCACCAGTGCGTTTTTGAATTTCCTCACCGATTTCAAACCCGTTTCCTACACCTTCTGCTACAACGATGATACTGTGTTTCTTTCCTCTATCATGCCCGCGATTCAGCTTATTAATGATATCATTCATATCATGGTTTTCTTCAGGAATGAGAATGGATTCTGCTCCGCCGGCCAGACCTGCCCAAAGAGCAATATCCCCGGCATTTCTTCCCATAACCTCAATTACGTATGTTCTCTCATGAGATGTAGCTGTATCTCTAATTTTGTCGATGGAATCGATAACGGTATTCAGTGCTGTGTCAAATCCAATCGTGAAATCAGTTCCTGGAATATCATTATCAATTGTTCCAGGCACACCCACACATGGATAACCAAGCTCTGTCAATGCTCTTGCTCCGCGGTAAGAACCATCTCCGCCGATTACAACAAGACCTTCAATGCCAAATTTCTTAAGTTGTTCAATACCCTTAAGCTGCACTTCTCTTTCCTTGAATTCTGGACAACGTGCAGTATAGAGCATTGTTCCTCCTCTATGTATAATGTCACCGACTGAACCAAGTTCAAGTTTTTTAATATTTCCATTGACCAGTCCTTGGTATCCGTTGTATATTCCATATACTTCAACATTATGGTAAATCGCCTTACGGACAACTGCGCGAATGGCGGCGTTCATGCCTGGAGAATCTCCTCCGCTTGTTAATACGCCAATTTTCTTCATGATCATCACCTCAAGTATATTATAATCTCCTCTATAGAGCTTCAACCTGTAAAGAATGGAAAGGAAAATCTCTCTGATGAAACTATATAGCCGTATTGCAATTTTTATTCTATGATAACAAAAAACTTTCGTAAACCCCATTATACCAGTATTTAAAAAATGGAAACGTTATCATGTTATTTATCTTCAGCATATTTTTGGAAAATGAACATTCCATGTACTTTTTCCCTTCCCCGAAAAAAAGAAACGTACATAAAATCTGTACGCTCCCTCATTTTCACCTTATTGATAGGTAAAAACACTCCCAAGGAAATTGTATTTCCCAATCTTCCTGTATTTCAGGTAGCGCATATCTAATAACTCATCTTTATCAAGTGATGATAGTTTCTCCAAAGACTGCGCTAATATACGGTCAATTTCACGTGCCTGATCCATTACATTTCGGTGGGCTCCGCCAAGTACCTCTGGAATGACCTCATCAATGATCTCCAGCTCTTTCAAATCCCTCGCCGTAATTTTCATTGACTCCGCCGCTTTTTTCGCTTGAGCGGAATCCTTCCAAAGAATAGAGGCTGCCCCTTCAGGAGATATGACAGAATATGTAGAGTTCTCAAGCATATGCAAATGATCGCCTACGCCAAGGGCCAATGCACCGCCGCTTCCTCCTTCACCAATCACGATACAAATAATCGGAACCTTTAATCCCGCCATCTCAAACAGATTGCGGGCAATAGCTTCACTTTGACCGCGCTCTTCTGCTGCCTTTCCTGGATAAGCTCCCTTTGTATCGATAAAGCAGATTACTGGACGATTGAACTTTTCAGCCTGCTTCATGAGCCTTAGCGCTTTTCTATACCCCTCCGGATGTGGCATCCCAAAGTTACGAAGGATATTCTCCTTTGTATCCTTGCCGCGCTGATGGCCGATTACCGTGACGGGCTGGCCGCGATATTTAGCAATTCCTCCGATAATCGCAAGGTCATCACCATATAACCGGTCGCCGTGGCATTCGAAGAAATTCGTAAACAAACGGTCAATATAGTCCTTGGTGGTCGGACGCAAAGAATGACGCGCTATTTGAACACGATCCCACGGCTCTAGAGTTTCATAAATTTCTTTTTCAATGTCCTGCAGCCTATCCTCAAGAGTCTCAATATCCTCCGAAAAATCATGGGAAGTGGTGCCCGCAAGTTTCTTCAGTTCTGCTATTTTTGCTTGCAAGTCCTTGATGGGCTTTTCAAACGATAATTCCCCTGTCATCACTCATTACCTCCTGGCATGTGAATCTCAAGTATATTAACCAAAGCCGCTTTTAATTCAGTGCGGGGGATAACAGCATCCAGCTGACCATGCTCAAGCAAAAATTCTGATGTTTGGAAGTCCTCCGGCAGTTTCTCATGGATTGTCTGCTCGATAATCCTTCTGCCCGCAAAGCCAATCAAGGCCCCCGGTTCAGCCAAATTATAGTCTCCTAATGAAGCGAAGCTCGCCGATACGCCGCCGGTCGTCGGATGGGTCATAACTGAAATAATCAAGCCTTGATGATCACTAAACCGTTTTAAGGCGGCACTTGTCTTCGCCATTTGCATTAAGCTTAATACCCCTTCCTGCATTCTAGCTCCGCCTGAAGCCGTAAAGATGATGAAAGGGACCTTTAATTCATCTGCCTTCTCAATAGCCCGTGTGATTTTCTCACCGACAGCAGATCCCATACTTCCCATCCGGAATGTCGAATCCATGACGGCGACCACCGTGGTCTGACCACCTAATTGACATACTCCAGTTAGGACCGCCTCATTCATGTTCGTCTTCTTACGATCCTGATCCAATTTCTCGAGATAATTCGGGAAAGATAAAGGATTCTCTGACACAATCATACGATCGATTTCCTCAAAGGTTCCTTCATCACTAAGGCTCACAATCCGCTCATAAGCCGTCATCGTATGATGATACCCGCATTTAGGACAAACTTTGTCATTCTTGATGATTTCCTTTGAATATTTGATAACCTTACAGGAAGGGCATTTCATCATGATACCTTCCGGGATATCCTGTTTTGCTTTATCTGATGGGATTGTCGCATATTTTTTTCTTCGTCCCCTTGAAAATACATCTTTTAACAAACTGCCCTATCTCCTTTCCATTCCCCTATGTGTTTTAATAACCAAGAGTGGCCTTACCTCTTGTTTACGGAAGAAAGGCCTATAGTTCGCCAACTACAAACGATTCCTTCCATGAATCCTCAAAAGATAAAGCCAAGTCCATTTAGTTATACAGCCATTCTATTCGGCCGTTACACTTTTTCTGATTTTTTCTTCATAAATGGCAAGAGCTTCGTCCTTTTGCCCATTCTCTAACATGGCAGCTAATAGGATGTATTGCTTACGCTCAGAAATAGGAAAGATACTGCCAGAAGCTTTGCAATAGCTGTTAACAGTTCTCCATATTCTCTCCATCAAACGATTATCTGTCATTATAGCCAATTTAGTGAAGAATTCTTCATCGGTAAACGAATTGTTCCTTGCCCATTGATATAAGTCTTTGCCTGCCTCCGGATCACGGTCACTACGATCGGAAAGGATTCGAATGCAATCCTTCTCAAGCAGAAGCTTCACTTCAAGCAAGTCTTCCTTCGTCTTTCCCTCTAGCACAAAGAAGGAACCCAATAGTTCCACAAGCTTGTGCTCCTGGAAATTATAGATGAATGTGCCTTCTCCTCTGCGTGTTTCAATTAAGCCTAAGAGCTCTAAGGCCCTAAGTGCCTCCCGAACAGAGGAGCGGCCCACATTCAACCGCTCTGAAAGCTCCCTTTCGGATGGAATCTTATCTCCAGGCACAAGCCTGTCCTGTTCAATCATTTTCTGAAGCTTACGTACGATTTCTAAATAAACCTTTGATTGCCCTGTTTCTTGCCTTTGCTCCACTGGCCCTCACTCGCTTTTCCCAATTGATGATAACAACTCTGTTTTTCTTCTAATCTCTTCCGGGTCCACTTTTAAACGTGCAACACCTGTTTCCATGGCCGCTTTAGCCACAGCAGCCGCGACAGCTGGTGCTACCCGGGGATCGAACGGTGCAGGAATGACATAATCCGCATGCAGCTCTTCCTCCGTGATTAAGTCCGCAATTGCATGCACGGCAGCCACCTTCATCTTCTCATTGATATGAGTGGCGCGTACATCCAGAGCTCCGCGGAAAATTCCCGGAAATGCCAGCACATTATTGACCTGATTAGGAAAGTCCGATCGCCCTGTCCCCACAACCTTGGCTCCCGCCTCTTTCGCAAGCTCAGGCATGATTTCGGGAGTTGGATTAGCCATTGCGAAGATGATTGGATCCTCTGCCATGGATTGAACCATCTCAACCGTAAGTGCATCAGCTACTGAGACCCCAATAAACACATCGGCCTCCTTGATAACATCCTTGAGGGACCCTTCTGTGCGGCTGCGGTTGGTATACTTTGCAACCTCTGCTTTCACCTTGTTCATTCCGTAGGGACGATCTTCAAAAATCGCTCCTTTACTATCACACATAATGATATCACGCACACCAAAATTGTATAGCAGTTTAATGATAGCGATGCCGGCTGCACCCGCTCCACTGGCGACGACCTTAATCTCGGACATTTTTTTGTTGGAGAGCTTAAGCGCATTCACGAGACCGGCAAGCGTGACAATAGCTGTTCCATGCTGATCATCATGGAAGACTGGAATATTGGCTTCTCTTTTTAACCGTTCCTCGATGACAAAACAATTCGGCGCAGCAATATCCTCCAGATTGACTCCGCCAAATGTCGGCTCCAGCAGCTTGACCGTTTCTACAATCTTGTCCACATCATTTGTATTCAAGCAGATTGGAAAAGCATCCACACCTGCAAAACTCTTAAATAGCAAAGCCTTTCCTTCCATAACAGGCAGGGCTGCCTCAGGACCGATATTTCCCAGTCCAAGTACGGCTGTTCCGTCGGAGACAACAGCGACTGTATTGCCTTTTATGGTATATTCATATACTGTATCCGGTTTATCATGAATTTGCTTGCAAGGCTCTGCAACGCCCGGAGAGTAGGCCAGGCTTAAATCCTTCGCATTTTGTACCGGAACTTTAGACACGGTTTCCAACTTCCCTTTGTTAATACGATGCATATGCAATGCTTCTTCTCTTAACGTCATCTCCAAACACCCCTTCTCCATATAAAACAATATCTGTCCCATCCATCTTGATGGTCTGACCAGAAATGATATCTTTCAATATATCACAATATTCAGGCTGATTCCTAGTCAATCTTCTTTTAACAACACATTTCCTTTACCAGCAATATCCTCAAGGCTTGAGATTAAATGGGGAGAAGGGTTTACCCAATTATCTTTTGACAGTTGAATCGTCTTTGCTTCCTTCTCATAATGCAGATATACTTTTACGCTGCCGCGGTATCCCGCAAGACATTTCTTGATACTAGCAAGATTTTCGGCAGTTTGCCTATCCGATGTAAGCCTGATGTAAAGCGATTTAAACAGAGAGCGCAATTGCTCATTCTCTTCATTCAAGTCATACATCGTTTTGATTACAAACTGCCGCTTGCCATTCCGCTCCTCTGATTTCCCCTCCAACAGCAGCATATTTCCTTCCTTCAACAGGCTGCTATGATGTCGGTACACATCCGGAAATGCGACACATTCTATTTCTCCCGTCTCATCACCGGCTGTCAAAAAGGCCATATTTTCTCCCTTTTTTGTCCGAATCGTTTTTACGGATTGAATAAAAGCACCGAGATACCCGGACATACCAGCGCGATACTTCACAATAGGCAAGGCGCCCGCCTGTGTTAATTTCCTCCGGAAGCCCGATAGCGGATGGTCAGATAAATAAAATCCAAGCACCTCTTTTTCTTTTTGCAGCTTTACGGCAGAAGGCATCGCGTCAACCATCATGTATTTTGGCTTGATCATCTCATCATCTGCATCAAAAAAGCTGGAATCACCGTTTGACGGACGGACCAATTCAACATGCTCCAATGCTACATCAATGCTTGCAAGCAGGCTTGCCCGGTCAATGGAGAACTCATCAAATGCACCCGCATAGCATAAATTCTCAAGCACCTTTCTATTCACTATCCGTGCAGGAGCACGTACACAAAAATCAAATAAGTCGAGGAAGGGACCATTTTTGCGTGCTTGGACAATCTCCCGCAAAACAGACGCCCCAATCCCTTTGATTCCAGCAAGACTGTAGCGAATCCCCAATCCTTTCTCAATCGTGAACGGGTAATGGCTCTTATTGATTGACGGCGGTAATATCTCATAGCCATTGCTCTTCAATTCCTGTACATATTGGAGAATCTTCTCCTCATTGCCGATAACAGATGTCATAATACCGGCCATGAAATGAAGGAAATAGTTTGCCTTCAAATACGCGAGCTGATAAGCAATCAAACTATAAGCAACCGCATGACTTTTAGGAAAGCCGTAATTGGCAAAACGGACAATCAAATCGTACACATCGTTTGCCCGCTTTGCATCATACCCTTTACTTTGTGCACCGCGTACGAAGTGCTCTCTTTCCTGGTCGAGCACATCCTTCTTCTTCTTGCTGACCGCTCTGCGAAGAAGATCAGCCTCTCCAAGGCTGAATCCAGCCATTGTGGAGGCAATCTGCATAATTTGCTCCTGGTAAACAATAATGCCATAGGTTGGCTCAAGGATATCCTTTAGCACAGGATGCGGATAGGAAACCGTTTCCCTGCCATGTTTCCGCGCAATGAATGCCGGGATATTATCCATCGGGCCAGGCCTGTAAAGGGCATTTACGGCCACCAGATCGCCGAACGCAGTCGGTTTAAGCTTCTGAAGGACATTTTGCATGCCACCAGATTCAAATTGAAATATACCTGACGTACGGCCTTTTGAGAGCAATTCATAGGTCTTCTCATCATCAAGCGGTAATTGACTCAAATGAATCCTCCGCCCGGTTGACCGCTCAATCTGCCTAAGAATCTGATCCAGCAAGGTTAAATTGCGCAATCCGAGAAAGTCCATCTTCAAAAGCCCAATCTCCTCGAGGTATTCCATCGCAAACTGGGTTAAATACACACCTTCATGCCCAGCCTGAATCGGAATAGTCTCCGTAAGAGGGCGGTCTGTAATCACAACTCCTGCTGCATGGATAGAGGTATGCCTAGGCAGCCCCTCCCACTTTTGGGCCATATCAATGATTCTTTGATGATGCTCCGCTTGCTTCACCCAATCGCGCAGACGCGAGGATTCTGCTAAGGCCTGGCGTATCGTCATCCCTTGGCCGGGAGGGAGCGTTCTGGATAATTGCTCAATCTCCTTCATATTCAGACCAAAGACTCTTCCGGCATCTCTTAGTGCCGCCTTCATACCAAAGGTTCCAAAGGTAATGATTTGTGCAACGTGAAGAGCACCGTACTTCTCTGCCACATAACGAATCATCTCTTCCCGGCGATTATCAGGGAAGTCGATATCAATATCCGGCATCGTAATTCTCTCAGGATTCAGAAAGCGCTCAAAAAGAAGTTCATTCTTTATGGGGTCAACATTCGTGATTCCGAGGCAATAGGACACAATGGACCCGGCAGCAGAGCCCCGTCCTGGTCCTGTCATAATCCCTGACTTATGCGCATGGTTCATGAAATCCCACACAATAAGGAAATAATCGCTGAATCCCATTTTCGCAATGACAGAAAGCTCATAATTCAACCGGTCTTCATGCTGTTTACTGCGGTCAGGGTAGCGCTTTTCAAGACCGCGATGGCATATTTCCGCCAAATAGACATCTGCTTGCCTGTTATCCGGCACAGGGTACTTCGGCAGGAGCCTTTGATGGAAGTCCATGGTAACGGAGCAGCCTCTCGCAATCCTTACGGCATTCTCCAGAGCATCAGGCTCTGCCCCGTACAACTCGACCATCTCCTCAATGGAGGCAAGATGCATCGAGTCTTCCTTTGTAATTTCTGTATCTTCCATATCAGCAAGCTTTATATTGTCTTTCAGGCAAGTCAGCCCCTGATAGGCTAAGATATCCCCTTCATCCATATAACGGACTGGACCAACGGCAACAAACGGAACCCCCGCTTCTTCAGCAAGCCTTTTCACCTTCTCCCAGATTGACCTTTTATTCCGGGGAAGCGAAAGATAAAAACGGCCCTCGCCAAAGATCTGCTTGTATTTATAAACCAGGGCGACCGCACCTGCATCATCACCTTGTTCCAAAAGTCCTTCAATTTGCCCTTCAGACCCAGGACTGATTGCTACCAATCCGTTCGCATAGCCTTTCAGCCACCTGTCAGGAAGGCCTTCATTTGCCCTTGTCTGAATCGCGCTCGAGATTTTCATCAAGTTCTTGTAGCCTTGATTATTCAACGCAAGCAGCAGGAGGGGAAAGCTACTTGTCTCCTCCTCATTCATCAGATCACAGGTCAACCCGATAATTGGTTTAATCCCCTGGACTAAGCATTCTTTATAAAAGGCTGGTGCCGCATACATCACATTGCGGTCTGTAAGAGCAAGGGCTTTGTAGCCTCTATGCTTTGCACCGGCAACCATTTCTTTCACTGACAATGTGCTTTCAAGCAAGCTATAGGCACTATATACATGAAGATGGACAAAAGACATTGGCGTCACATCCTTCTTTCTTAATCAATCTAAATCATCTAAAACGATTCTTCCTCTCTATTATAAGAGTCCTGGAGAAAAAAAGAAAATATGTTCGCATTTTCATTTTGAAAGTTTTTGGACTTCCTCATAATATCCTTTATCTGTCCATATACATGTAACAAAAACAAAAAAGGACGAGTTAGATGGATCAAGCATTTTTACCTGCCTTTATTAACAGCTTCTTCATTTCATTAGGGGTCATCTTAGGCGGGTCATTAATCGGGGGACTCGCCGCCTTCATTACAGGACAGCCTCCATTAACCCATGTATTCCGCTTATCGGAGGGTTTGAGGATTTGGGCCATCGTCGCGGCCATCGGCGGTACCTTTGATGCCGTTTACTCATTTGAAAGAGGGATATTCCATGGGGAAACAAAGGATATCTTCAAACAGATCCTGCTTATTATTTCAGCCCTCGGCGGTGCGCAGGCTGGTGCCCTGATTATTTCCTGGCTGACCCAGGAGCAAATGCACCCATGAGGATTCCGCCTTATTACCGCAGCCCCCTATGGCAGCGCTTCTTTGCGGGAGCCGCCATAGGCGCTGTCATCAGCTGGGGCCTTTTCTTTTACATGTTCGGCGACCTGCAGGAAAAGCAAGTGCAGCTCATCCAAACACAGCAGGACACCATCAAGGATTTATATGAAGAGGTCGATATTTGGCAGAGCGAATATGAAATACTCAACAAGAAAAATGAAAGCCGCCTGCTTGTTCAGGATGTTTCTATCCGTATCACCAACTATAAGAAATACCGGCTCGACCCGCTCAGCATATTTGAGGTGGAGCAAAGCATCCAAAAGGATTTCGCTTCCTTGATTGGAAAGGATTTAGAAAGCGTCAGCAAAGGCAAGGAGCTGCTCAAACGAGCCATCATCAACAAGGATATCAAGCTAAACAGCCGCCATTACCAGCTGGAAATTAAGGAACTAGTCATCTACACCAATATCGAAATTGAGCTGACAATCAAGCAAATGTAGGGAATCAAAAGAGGCTGGGACATAAGTATTTCAGCCAATGATAAACCCGAAGGATTAGACGATAAAGGAATGAATCTATCGTCTATTCCTTTGGGTCTTCATTTGTTGTTTTCCATGCATAAGTTGATGGTGGCTTTCTACTATTAGTGACTAGTGGAATCGAGCGAAATGCACTCGACTCCTAAGGAAAGTAGAGGAACGAGTGCATTTCGCTCAATGGAATGGACTTGTATTTCCAACTGCTATTGAAAAGGAAGAATAAGTGACAATCATTCGTTTTTGAGGATCATTTATTTCGGTTGTCCCAGCCTCATTTTTTGCATTAAGAAGATAAGGCTACACAAAGATTGCACAGGCGGATATCCTAGTTTCGATTCCTTCCAGCTAATTTGGCCACAAATAAAAAGACTAATCTGAAAGCCTTTTAACATGCTTTCAGATCAGCCTCTGTTTTACTTATCGGCTTGGCAAACCGCTACTAAGTCTGCGATAACTTTATCCACATCTGCCCAATCATAAATGGTGGCTCCAGATGCGAGCGGATGCCCTCCGCCATTATACTTTTTGGCAATACCATTGATGACCGGTCCCTTCGAACGAAGGCGCACCCGGATATCGTTATTCTCCTCAATGAAGAATACCCATGCCTTCAAGCCTTTAATACCGCCAAGCGTACTTACCAGAAGGGAAGCCTGTGAGGCATTCACCCCAAAGCGTGCCATGATTTCCTTTGTGATGACCATGGAGCCAACGCCATTTTTATCCATCTTAAAATTCTCAAACACATAGCCATTTAAACGAGCGACGGCCTCATCCACATCATAAATGCCATTATAGAGTGAAGTACGGTCAAAGCCATAATGAATCAGCTCACCTGCATATTGAAAGGTTTTATCCGTTGTACTTGGATAAAGGAATCGTCCGGTATCTCCGACAATGCCAGCATAAAGAAGCCGAGCTGCCTCTTTATTCATGGTTAATCCTTTATCCTTACCGAACATATAGAAATCGTAAATCATCTCGCTGCATGAGCTCGCCGATGTATCCACCCAGACAATATCCCCATATACATCATCATTTGGGTGATGGTCAATCTTAATCAGCTGGTCGCCCATCGTATAGCGCTGGTCACACACCCGCTCCTGATTGGCTGTATCACATACAATGACGAGTGCCTTTTCATAGACGGAATCCGGGATTTGGTCAAGCTCTTTTAAAAACCGGAGGGATTCCTCTTCCTGCCCCACCATATATACATTCTTCTCAGGGAAAGAGGCTTTAATTATTTCCCCTAGTCCACATTGAGACCCGTAGGCATCCGGGTCCGGACGCACATGCCTATGTATAATAATCGTCTCATATTGTTTAATTGCATCAAGTATGCGTTCTTTCATTCTCGATTCTCCTTTAATGAGTCTTCCTACTCTTTATTAAAACAAAAACCAGACCAATATGGAAGGTCGTTCCATATTGGTCATTTTATTCTATTTCTTGTACAATATAGACATACTATTCTAACGGAGGCCAGCTCATGCCTATACTAGTTTTCTTGATTGTGACATCCCTGTCCTTTTATATTTACTATAAAGCGAAAACGTACCGGACGCATCATCCGATGCAGCGTGCATGCCTGAAAGGAAAGTCATCCATGACCCTCGGCTTTTTCGTACTGACATTCGGAATCAATCAATTATTTCTATATCAAACGACCATCACTTATTTTATAGCAGGAATCTTCATCATCATGGGGGCACTAAGCCTATATGGCGGATTTAAAATGTACCGCCACTTTGCTCCGCTGGCAGAGGATGAATTCCACGCCATGTCTAAATAAGAGACAGCCTTGCTAGCAAAAATGCCTTAACCAAGGAATACCTTTCTAATGGTTAAGGCATTTTTTAATCCAGCAATCTCATCAGCGCTCGAGCAATTGGCACATGATCATGGCTTTCCCGACCAATTTCCCCTCATTGAACACATCAATCTCTACTTTCCCGAATTTACGGCCGACCTCGAGAATCTTCGGGGCAATCTTTAGAATACTTTCCAGCTGAACAGGCTTAAGGAAATAAACGGTCATATTTTCAACAACCAGCTCACCCCTCTTATAGCCGCGAAGTGCACGATTTGCCGCCTCAATGACAAGAGCCGTAAAGACACCGTACGAAATGGTTCCTAAATGATTTGTCATTTGCGGAGTCACTTCGCATTCATAAGCATCCTCCTCTTGAACGACATTCATCTGATTAGCTATGACATCATCAATTGTTTCACCTACCTGCGGCTGTCGCTGACTCATTTGAAGAGCCTTCAGGACATCCTGACGGCTGATGATCCCAATCAGGATATTACGGTTATCCACAACAGGCAGGAGCTCAATTCCTTCCCATACCATCATATGGGCAGCACTCGCAACACTTGTCTTTTCTCCAGTAAAAATCGGATTTTTCGTCATGACTTTTTCAATGGCCGTTTCTGATGCCATCCCTAGAATATCACGAGACGTAACCATCCCTTGGAGCCTCATATTCTCATCAACGACCGGGAAACGGCTGTGCTTTGTCTTCCGATTAAGCTCTGTCCAGTCCTCAATCGTATTTCCGACTCGCAGCACCTCGGTCCGGTCAGCAGGAATAAGAATGTCTTCCACAAGCAGGATTTCCTTCTTAATCAATTGGTCATAGATAGCCCGGTTGATCATCGTTGCTACCGTAAACGTATCATAAGAGGTAGAGATAACCGGCATTTGCAATTCATCGGCCAGTCTCTTAATGGAATCCACCGTATCAAATCCGCCCGTGATCAGGACGGCCGCCCCTGCCTTCAAGGCAAGCTCATGCGCCTGGACCCGGTTTCCGACAATGAGAAGGTTCCCTGCTTCTGTGTAACGCATCATCGCATCAAGCTCCATCGCTCCGATGACAAACTTATTTAATGTTTTGTGGAGACCTGACCTTCCTCCGAGAACTTGTCCATCCACAATATTAACCACTTCTGCAAACGTCAGCTTCTCAATATTCTCTTTCTTCTTCCGCTCAATTCGAATGGTTCCCACACGTTCAATCGTGCTCACATACCCTTTCGTCTCTGCATCCTTGATGGCACGGTAAGCCGTTCCCTCACTAACCATGAGCGCCTTTGCAATCTGACGGACGGAAATCTTCTGGCCAATCGGAAGTTCATCAATATAATGTAATATTTGTTCATGCTTAGTAGCCAAACTATTCACCCTTTTTCGTTATCCATTATTCTTCATTATAATGGGAAAAGGGTGATTCTATCAAACAGCCCTTTTTTTATACACCTTTTTGCCTTACCTTAGCCGCTCCTGCAGCCTTAGAGGATTCCCTTCTGCCGGCTTTTCCATACAGAATACCGGACAGATTGCCAGCAAGGACACAAAAGGCAAGCGCCATCCACGCAGCAGAGAATAAAATTTCCTCCCTTGTCCCCTCAAAGGTTAAATGAGGTAATGACCACATTAGCATCACAAAGGCAGCAACAAAACAAAATCCATACCTTTTCTTCATCGAAAATCCCTCCTATACGAGTAATATATGAGAGATTTCAAAAAAAAGAAGCACGGCTCCCTTGATTTGCCGGGTGCTATGCTTCTTGCTGTTCCTTATAGTTCCACCGAATCCCCAGGAGCCATCACATTTACGACACCCTTCTCACACAGGGCAGCGAAATGATGCGGGTCCTGCTTAATTGGCGGGAAAGTATCATAGTGAATCGGAACGGCCTGTTTCGGATGCAGGAATTCAACTGCAAGCGCCGCATCCTCCGGTCCCATCGTGAAATTATCCCCAATCGGAATAAAGGCAAGGTCGATTGGATGCCGATCACCAATCAACTTCATATCAGAGAATAATCCCGTATCCCCGGCATGGAAGACCGTCTTGCCATCAATCGTTACGAGAATCCCGGCCGGCATACCGCCATAAATCATTTGACCGTTCTCTTCAAAGCCAGTTCCATGGAAGGCTTGAGTAAGCTTCACGCGCCCAAACTCAAATTCATATGCGCCCCCGATGGACATCCCATGCGTTTTCACGCCCTTCCAACCTAGATATGTACTCATCTCAAAGTTGCAGATAACAAGGGCATCATGCTTTTTTGCGAGCTCAATCGTATCCCCGACATGATCACTATGCCCATGTGTCAATAAAATGAAGTCCGGGCTGACATCCTCGACCTTTAAATCTGTCAGCTCATTGCCCGTAATAAATGGATCAATTAAGATTTGATGCTTGTCTGTCTCAATTTTGACAACGGAATGGCCATGGTAAGAAACTTTCAAGATTCATCTCTCCTTTTCTTCACTATTGGATATAAATACCCGCATTTTTTATTTTCTAACAATTTACTTTCTTTGATTTAATTGATAACCTACTATACATATCACTAGAGTACAGGAGGCAGTTTAAATGAGCAACTTAAAATTACTAGCTGATTGGCTAAAGGAAAAACAAGCTGATGCAGCATTTATCACATCTACCGAGAATGTTTTCTATTTAAGCGGCTTTCACAGCGATCCACATGAGCGCCTGCTTGCCGTTCTTGCCTTCCCGACAGATGAGCCAATCTTGATTTGCCCGCAAATGGAGGTTCCTGACGCGAAACAAGCAGGCTGGTCATATGAAATTGTCGGAATTTTGGATACCCAGAATCCGTGGGAACGTATCCAGGAAGTATTGAAAAAACGCAATGTCTCCATTCAAACGCTCGCGGTTGAGAAGGAACATTTAACAATGGAGCGCCTAGAGGGGCTCAATGCCATTCTTGGCCAACCTTCATACATATCCGCCGAAGAAAAAATGCGCCAATTACGAATGGTCAAAAGCGAAAGCGAACTTGCAATCATTAAAGAAGCTTGCCGTCTTGCTGATTACGCCGTAAAAATCGGAACAGAAGAAATTGCTGAAGGCAAAACAGAAATGGAAATTCTCGCTGCCCTTGAATACCAATTGAAAAAAGAAGGCGTCTCTGAGATGTCATTTGCAACGATGGTATTAACAGGTGAGAATGCTGCTTCACCGCATGGTGTTCCAGGCCAAACAAAAGTGAAAAAAGGGGATCTTGTCCTTTTTGACCTTGGTGTTGTTGTCGATGGCTATTGCTCAGACATTACCCGTACGGTTGCCTATGGTCAAATTTCTGATGAGCAAAGAGAGATTTATGAGACGGTCTTAGAAGCCCAAAAAGCAGCTGTTGCTGCATGCCGCCCAGGTGTCACTTGTGCGGAAGTTGACTTGACCGCTCGTAATATCATCCGTGGAAAGGGCTATGGGGATTACTTCCCTCACCGCCTAGGACATGGACTTGGCATCAGCGTACACGAATACCCATCCTTGACTGAGATCAATGAGCTGAAATTGGAAAAAGGCATGGTATTCACGATAGAACCCGGCATCTATGTCCCTAATAAAGCCGGCGTCCGCATCGAGGATGACCTTTATGTAACAGAAAACGGTGTGGAAATTCTAACGAAATTCCCGAAAGAATTAGTGACACTTTAATGAATAATCGTAAGAAGCGGAGGGGCTCCCCTCCTGCTTTTTAATGGGTTTTTATCTTATGCTCTTTGATATATCTCCTACATATTCTTCTCCACCAAACATTCTGGAGGCCCTTTTCTCTTGCAATATCTCATAGGGTTCTTCCCACTTTGTGTATTTCTTATTCCATGGATTATCCTTCTTCGTAACAATCGTTTTCAATCAATCCGAA
This sequence comes from Bacillus sp. FJAT-27916, assembly GCF_001183965.1. Taxonomy (GTDB): domain Bacteria; phylum Bacillota; class Bacilli; order Bacillales; family Pradoshiaceae; genus Pradoshia. The sequence continues at coordinate 846,732 of NZ_LFZV01000001.1, read as the reverse complement.
CATACTTTTTTTCATATCCCTCGAACGGGATAAATTCTTCTTCGTCCTTATCTCCTAATCCACTACCTTTTTCCATTGTGCAATAGAAGTCCGCCTTCTAACTCATTCATATAAACTACATCGTCTAATTTCATTGCTATTCATCCCCTTCTTCATTTTCTTTATTATAAATTCGTTAAATTATATATTGATTCAAAAAATAGGGGAAAACTTCAAAAATCCTATAAGTCTTCAAGATACATTTTAAAAAAAAAGAAAGAGCCAGTCATAATGACTGGCTCTAACTACAATGATTCTCTATCTTGTTCATTATCCATTTCTTAATTTTAAACTCTATTAAGTACTAACTGAAATCCTATCCTTGTTTCTGATGCACCACATATGAATAGAGATTTTACCCTTTCATTTTGAATCGTCTCATAAGTAATATTCCTACTGCTGCCATAATCATAATACCAAATGCAGTTAATATCCTATATGAAACATCACCTGTTTTGGGATTACCAGTTATTTTTTCGTAGAAACTAGAAACATTGTTGGTATCTGATTTTATAACCGTCGAATCACCTGATTGGCTACTTGATGAATCAGGTTTACCTCCTGATGATTCGGTTGTACTTTCTGATGAATCAGTTTTATCTTCTGATGAATCAGTCGTTTCTTCTGATACCATTGATTTTTTATTCTCAAAGGTCAATTCAACATATAGATTATCATCATTAATTGTGACTTCCTTGTTTTGTTTGAGCAGAACATAGCCTTCTGGGGCTTTTGTTTCTTTCAATTCGTAAGTACCAAATGGCAGGTCATCGAATTTCACGATACCATTTTCATCTGTCACGCCGGTTTTGATGACTTTTCCATCTTGTGAAAGCGTGAATTCCGCTCCTGCTAGTTTTTCTTGCGTATCTTTATCGATTTTGGTGATTTCTATGGAGCCAGTCTTCTCTTCTGGTTCTGGTGTTACTGCTTTATCCTCGAACGTAATCTGGATATGTTGGTTTTCACCCTCGCCAATAGTAATAGTTTTGACTTCACCATTTGTCTCATAGCCTTCTGGGGCTTTTGTCTCTTTCAATTCGTAAGTACCAAATGGCAGGTCTTCAAATTTCACAACCCCTTTTTCATTGGTCGTGCCTGTTTTGATGACTTTTCCATCTTGTGAAAGTGTGAATTCAGCCCCGGCCAGCTTTTCTTGCGTATCTTTATCTATTTTTGTGATTTCTATGGAGCCAGTCTTCTCTTCTGGTGTTGGTGTTACTGCTTTATCCTCGAAAGTGATCTGGATGTGTTGGTTTTCACCCTCGCCAATAGTGATAGTTTTGACTTCATTATTAGCTTCATAACCTTCCGGTGCCTTTGTTTCTTTCAATTCGTAAGTACCAAATGGCAGGTCATCGAATTTCACGATACCATTTTCATCTGTCACGCCGGTTTTGATGACTTTTCCATCTTGTGAAAGTGTGAATTCAGCCCCGGCCAGCTTTTCTTGCGTATCTTTATCTATTTTTGTGATTTCTATGGAGCCAGTCTTCTCTTCTGGTGTTGGTGTTACTGCTTTATCCTCGAAAGTGATCTGGATATGTTGGTTTTCACCCTCGCCAATAGTGATAGTTTTGACTTCATTATTTGCTTCATAACCTTCCGGTGCCTTTGTTTCTTTCAATTCGTAAGTACCAAATGGCAGGTCCTCGAATTTCACGATACCATTTTCATCTGTCACGCCGGTTTTGATGACTTTTCCATTTTGTGAAAGTGTGAATTCCGCTCCTGCTAGTTTTTCTTGCGTATCTTTATCGATTTTAGTGATTTCTATCGAGCCAGTCTTCACTTCTGGTTTTGGTGTTACTGCTTTATCCTCGAAAGTGATTTGAATGAGTTGGCTTTCACCCTCACCAATTGTGATAGACTTAACTTCATTATTAGTCTCATAACCTTCCGGTGCCTTTGTTTCTTTCAATTCGTAGGTACCAAACGGCAGGTCCTCGAATTTCAGGATTCCTTTTTCATTTGTCGTACCGGTTTTGATGACTTTTCCGTCTTGTAAAAGCGTGAATTCAGCCCCGGCCAGCTTTTCTTTTGTATCTTTATCGATTTTGGTGATTTCTATCGAGCCAGTCTTCACTTCTGGTGTTACTGCTTTATCCTCGAACGTAATCTGGATGTGCTGATTTTCACCCTCGCCAATAGTGATAGTTTTGACTTCACCATTTGCCTCATAGCCTTCTGGGGCTTTTGTCTCTTTCAATTCGTAAGTACCAAATGGCAGGTCCTCAAATTTCAGGATTCCTTTTTCATTTGTCGTACCGGTTTTGATGACTTTTCCATCTTGTGAAAGCGTGAATTCCGCTCCTGCTAATTTTTCTTTTGTATCCGCATCTATTTTTGTGATTTCTATGGAACCAAAGTTTGTTTGAGTATCTTCTAAAGGAAGTTTGGCATTAAAAAGATAATTGTGTAATTCAAAGCCGCCATTCATTGAATTGATGAAATCTTTAACAATTAAATTACCATTAATTTGACCACTTCCGCTAGGTGTAAAGGTAGCATCCGGGGCCAGTATAGCACCAATCATTGAGAAACCTTGAAGTTGTAACTCTTGCAACTCTGTGAAATTCCATAATATCCTACTACCAGCTGAGGATGGTGCAGTCTGACCATTTAAAAATATGGAGTAATCCCCCATTTTCAGACTACTTCCTTTTACATTGATTAAAACAGTTGAAGATTCAGGAACTACTAGGTTAAGCCCCCATAATTCCCCGTAAGAAAGTTGTTCTGTTGTTAGTTCAAAGATATTTAAATCATTGTCATGACCTGTTAAAGTCAGGGTGGTATTTACTTTTTCAACCTCTCCGTTAGAGGTTAGCTGTGACCATTTCTGTGATTTATACTTTAAATCGTTATAAACCGAATTAAAATCAATTACATCTTCTTTAAAAGGATTTCCTTCTACTCTATTGTTATTGGTCATTGTATACTCTACTACAACACCATCCGTACCAATGGCTGTATTTCCTTTGAAATTGGAACCTCCTGTGGCACTTAACTTTTTACCAACAATTAAATCATACCGATCTTTCGATTCTACTAATTGATTGCTGCTCCCTATACTATAATTGCTATACTTCGCTTCATTCCCCACAGCTACTCTTCCTTCTGAATCGGAACTTTGGTGCGTATGGTTATTGAAGACAAAAATATTAAAGTCTTTAGCAACTCCTAAATCTGCCAAACTCGCTGCTGTAGCTTGTTTAGTGGAGATAGGTAGCCAAGAGATGAAAAAAGATAAAATAATTGAATAGATTAAAAACTTCTTCATTCTACAGTCTCCTTTATCAGCTATTTGTCCTTATTGCCTCAACCATCATTGAGGAGAAATAATATTCTAAATTATTTCAATATATTTAAATGTTAATTAACAATTGCTTTAAAAGTCAATTTATAAAATAAAAAAATCTCCAAATAAATATTTTAATATAAATTTAAACCTTTGGTTACAAACCTGAAGAGGGTGCTACTATACTAACAAATCAAAAAAGCACAATTTTAAGATGAATTATTATAAAAAACAATAAAAGCCAATCACATAGTGACTGGCTTTTATCGTTTCATTTAATTGCAAACCTTAATTGATTCAATCTACATAACCTCTCCTCATTAAAGCTTATTTCTAGAACTTACAAAATATCAAACTCGAAATAAACGGAGTCAAAAAATTTACGGTTCACTATCTAGAGAAATTTGATCCTATGAAAAGTTCTAACAGGGACGAATTAAATCATGTGTTTTGTTAATATTTAAATATAATATTAACCCTTTGCATCATTCCTACACTTTGTCCCGCCTTTCTCATTCTTCATCTATCAAAGATTTGGTTAAAACATAAAACTCTCAGTGACTCATCAAGGTTCTTCATCTGTGTTCTTATGACAAAACCATCTAAAATTCCATAACTTAATGTAATGTTCACTATATTTCCATATAATATTGCCACTATTCGAAATGTTTTATAGTATAATAGATATATAATAAAAGGAGGAGATTAATATGGCGTTATCCTATAATAATATCCTTGTTGCAGTTGATGGTTCCCAGGAGGCCGAATGGGCATTCAAAAAATCCATCGACATCGCTAAGCGTAACCATGCCACACTTGTTTTGACACATGTGGTGGACAATCGTACTTTTGCAGCGGTTGAGGCCTACAGTATCTCAATCACTGAAAGTGCTGAGCAATATGCAAAAGACCTTTTAGAAGAGTACAAAAAAACAGCCTTGGATGCAGGCGTCGAAAAAGTAGAAATTTGCATCGAATTTGGTTCTCCTAAGGTGAAAATTCCTAAGGACATTTCGAAGAAACATAATATTGATTTGATTGTCTGCGGTGCTACAGGTCTGAATGCAGTCGAACGTTTCTTCATCGGCTCTGTTTCTGAGCATATCATCCGTTATGCGAGCTGCGACGTAATTGTCGTTCGCTCTGATGAAAAAGACAGCAAATAACCAAAAAATTTCAGCATACACGAGCTGACCCAAAACCCATTCAGCGGGCTTTTGGGTCGGCTTTTTCATTTGGCATTACATCGCACAAGATCAATGAGCAGTGCGATAATAGAGCTGATTACCTACAATAAAGAAGAGCCTTACTACGTCTGATAGGCAGTAAGGCTCTTAAAAGTTAGTTGAATTGATTGGAACAAGAAGAATTATGTTGAGATGTTATCAGCTGTCCGCTAGCTCGTTCACAAGCATCTGAACAGTTTAATAAATGTTCCTGCTGTATAGAAGATCTATAAGCACTGATTAGTATATGTTCCAGAAAACACGTCCTAATAATCTAACTGTCTTAAGCTCAACAATAATCCTTCATCGGTCATCTTTTTCACTTTATATAATTTTAACTTTTGGTCGATTTTTTTATTTGTTTTATCTCCATTGCTGAATAAATCTCTTCCTATATCTAAAGCATAAATGAGAAGCGTAATGGCACCACCTCCACCTAGTTCAACCCCTAGACGCTCGTTCTCCGTTAAATGTGTATCCATTATCCTTTTGACCTCTTTGAAGTAGTCGCCTTTAATGAGTATATAATCAAATTTCTCCTCTAATCCAGCTAATAATTCTTTAGGATTATGTGCCTCATATGTAGTAAAAAGATTCATATCCATCTCCCTTTATTCATTCAGGTATCTTCCTTGTATTTAACAAAGACATTTATAAGCAACATCAAATAACAAAAAATCAATATAGCTAATTCCATTTCATCGCTCTGGGAGAATATGATTACAAATTCACACAAGAGCAAAAGGTCATAACCATAATGCACGCATCCATAGTCCCCCATCATTGGTTATAACGAATTCTCCTCTTTTTCTATATATTTCGACAAAAAACATCATATTCCTGCTATGATTAATACATACACTTTCTAGTTTACTATGATAAAAGTACCAGCTTCTCTATCAATTTGTATTGCAGGAGGTGAAGAGGAATGAAAATAAAGAAAATCTTAAATAATAATGCTGCAATTGTCGTGGAAGATAATCAGGAAAAGATTGTAATCGGCTCTGGCATAGCGTTCAATAAAGGGAAAAACGACCTCATCAATCGAAATAAAATCGATAAACTGTTTGTGATGAAAAATGACAATCATGCCGAACAGCTTTTACCTCAAATTTCCGTTGAACATATGGCTTTAACACAAGAAATTATTCAGCATGCCGAGGATAGTCTACAAGTTAAATTAAACCCACATATCTTTATTGCTCTAGCAGACCACCTTTCATTTGCGATTGAACGCTACGAGAATGGTATTTTTATAAAAAATAAACTCCTTTCAGAAATAAGAATCTTATATAAAAAGGAGTTCGATATAGGTATCTGGGCCATTAATTATATTGAGGATAAAATAGGTATTCGAATGCCGATAGATGAAGCTGCGTTTATCGCGCTCCATCTTCATACCGCATCTGTTCCATCTGGGAATTTGCAGGTTTCCCTGCGCCAGACTTCCATCATTAATGAAATCATACATATTATCCAGGATTATTTCTCCATCCATTTAGAGGAGGGTGGACTTTCCTATGAGCGGCTAATTACTCACCTTCGCTATACACTGTATAGAACCGATGAAACTATGGAGAGAACAATGGACGAGGAGATGCTTATCATGGTACGCAAGAAATTTCCAGCATCCTACAATTGTGCCGAAACAATAGCAGAGCATCTATTCCAACAGCATGGCCTCCTTCTTTCAACAGAGGAGATTGGCTATATTACGATACATATAGAGAGATTACGGAGCAGAAAAGGTTAATATGAATAAACTGAACACTTGATAGAATTGATTAGGTACTATCAAGAAAGAATATAAAAACAGAAAAGCTCGTTCCAATTGAAAATGGAACGAGCTTTTTCCTGCAAATCTAGTGTTTTTAACTATTTTTGACTATTTTTTTCAACTCATCTGCCACAAATTGAACGCTTGTACCTACAATGACTTGCAGACTTTCACGTCCAGTCACTTTAATACCAGGAACACCAGTTGATTTGATTTTAGTCTGATCCACTGCATCCATATCTTTAACTTCAAGTCTAAGACGTGTTGCACAGTTATCAACAGAAACGATATTTTCTTTACCGCCCAAACCTTCATAGATGATTTTAGCTTGCGCAGCAAACTTATTGTCTGCAGAACCAGCAGAAGCTTCTTCGGCTTCTGTATCAAGCTCTTCTCCACGTCCTGGAGTATTAAGATTGAACTTCACAATAATAAAACGGAATAAGAAATAATAAATAACCGCAAAAACCAAGCCCTGTACAATCAACATATATGGTTGATTAGCAAGAGGCAGTCTGGAACTTAGAACAAAGTCGACTAAACCGGCACTGAAACCAAAGCCTGCTGTCCAATGGAAAGTGGCAGCGATAGCAAGAGAAATACCTGTCAATGCAGCATGAACGACGTATAATAATGGAGCTGCAAACATAAACGCAAACTCAAGAGGCTCAGTTACACCAGTAAAGAAAGCAGCAAAACCAGCAGCAATCATTAAGGAAGCAACCTGTTTTTTATTTTTTGTTTTAGCTGTGTGATACATGGCCAATCCAGCAGCAGGCAAACCAAACATCATTACCGGGAAGAAGCCTGCTTGATACATTCCAGTAACACCTTTTACACCCTTTCCGGACCAGAAGTTACCGATGTCATTAATACCTGCAACATCAAACCAGAATACTGAGTTTAACGCATGGTGTAAACCAGTAGGAATCAATAATCTATTGAAGAATCCATATAGACCAGCCCCTGCTGCTCCCAATTTGGCAATTCCTTCACCAAAGGAAACGAGTCCAGAATAAACCGGCGGCCAAATAAAGAATAAAATAACGGAAACAACCAACATGGATACAGCTGTCATAATTGGCACTAAACGTTTCCCACTAAAGAAAGCGAGCGCATCCGGAAGCTTAACATGACTAAATCGATTATACATATTTGACGCTACGATACCGGCTATAATTCCAACAAACGCATTACCAATCTTACCAAATCCAGGATCTACACTTTCTACCTCGATTCCCTTTAGCATTGCAACGGAATCAGGTGATAGCAAGGTTGTTACGACTAAATAAGCAACTAAACCACTTAAAGCGGCAGATCCATCCTTTTCCTTTGACATACCCAGCGCTACACCGACTGCAAACAAGATTGGAATATTGTCAATGATGGAGGACCCAGCTTTGATTAAGAAGGCTGCCACCGGACTGTCAGCACCCCAGCCGCTTGGGTCAATCCAGTAACCGATACCCATCAAAATAGCAGCTGCAGGTAAAACAGCAACCGGTAACATCAACGAACTACCAAGTCTTTGAAAATATTTCTTCACTTTACTCCCTCCAATTCTTCATTTTTGACTGAAAATACTCTTTCCAGCCATATAGCTGGCCATTTTACGAAAGCGCTACCTTCGAATTATTAACTTTCAGCACCACCTCCTTAAAATCCATTTATCAATCGTTTAAATGGTCATCAAGACTGTCTCCCCTTGAATACCAGCACCCTTGCTGCGAAAGGTAATCTTCTTATCACTATTGGTCACGATAATAGGAGTAATCGTACTCTCCGCGTGTTCCTCTAAAAATGCCCAATCAATCTCAATCAGCAATTGTCCACTCTCAACGTGCTCACCTTCCTTAACTACGAGCTTGAACCCTTCTCCTTTTAAGGAAACTGTTTCAAGACCTATATGTATTAATACTTCAACACCAGATTTAGACCGAATCGCAATAGCGTGTTTAGTAGGGGTAATCATAATAATTTCTCCACTAAATGGCGCATACACATGTCCTCCTGTAGGTTGAATTGCCACACCCTCCCCCATCATTTTTTGGCTGAATACCGGATCGGGAACCTCCTCAAGAGGAATAATCGTACCGTTTAACGGTGCCAACAAATCTACCCCTTTTTTCTTAAATAATCCAAAAGCCATTCTTGATTGCCCCTTTCTGTATAAAAGTAATATCGAGTCTTTTTCATCCCATTGCACAAAAAAAGGCATGGCGGAATTATCACTAGGCTACTAGCAGCCTAGTGATTTACCACCATGCCTGATCGTATCAGTCACATGCGAGACAATATCATTTTCTAAATCTATCGTATCATTTTTCTTATTTAAATTGTAGTAGTTTTTTCACTTTTTATAATTGTTTGTAACCATTGTCATTTCTACTACACATCAAACTCCACAATCGTTTCCTCAGAATAAGCCATTGAGATTTTGAAGATTGACTAGGAACGTAATGAGCGATGAACGAGTAAGTAAGTGGGCGAAAAGTTCTCAGGCATAACGCCCTCTCTTAGATAAGGAATCACTCTTCTTTCATTTCATATGACATTTTATTCCACTACAGAAATACTTCTCATTCATGGAATATCAAAAAAAGAGCTGAACACAGCTCTTAATTGGGAAATCAAACGGAAAGCCTATCCATTTTCCACCTGTTTCGTAAAAACCTTCAACATTAAATGCTTCAATAAGTATTACTTCAACAATTCCCTTGCCTTCTCAATGGCAGCAGATACTTGCGTAAATCCTGTCCCGCCTGCACTGTTTCGTCTGCGCACAGCTTCCTCAGGCTTTAAGGCTTCATAGATATCCTCCTCGATGAGCGGAGAGGCCTCTTTAAGCGCAGATAGCGGCAGATCAAGCAAATAGCAGCCCTGCTGAATGCAATGAAGCACGAGCTTCCCGACAATCTCATGGGCTTCCCTGAACGGAATTCCCTTCGCCGCCAAATAATCAGCCAGCTCCGTTGCATTTGAGAAGTCCTGATAAACAGCTTCCTTCATGACAGCTGTATTGACTTTCATCGTGGCAATCATCCCGTTAAAGATCTTGAGCGACCCCTTAACCGTTGTAACCGTGTCGAACATCCCTTCCTTGTCCTCCTGCATATCTTTATTGTAGGCAAGAGGCAGTCCCTTCAAGAGAGTCATCAGACCAACTGCATTGCCATACACACGGCCTGTTTTCCCCCGAATTAATTCGGCCATATCCGGGTTTTTCTTCTGCGGCATGATGCTCGACCCAGTTGAAAATGTATCATCCAGCTCAATGAAACGGTATTCCTGGCTTGACCACAAAATAATTTCCTCACTGAAGCGGGAGAGATGCATCATCAAGATGGAGGCATTATGAAGAAATTCCGCAATGAAGTCTCGGTCGCTCACAGCATCTAAACTGTTTTCATATATCCCGTCAAACCCGAGCAGCTCAGCGGTCATATGACGGTCAATCGGGAAGGTAGTCCCTGCGAGAGCACCTGCACCAAGCGGGGAAAGATTAATTCTCTTCAGGCTGTCCTTAAGCCGGCCTTTATCCCGCTCAAGCATCCAGAAATACGCCATGAAGTGGTGGCCGAGTGAAATGGGCTGTGCCCGCTGCAAATGAGTATATCCAGGCACAACGGTTTCCACATGCTTGTCAGCCGTATCAACCAATGTTTTCTGAAACTCTTCAATCGTGGCAATGATTTCTTCCACCTGGCCGCGCAAATAAAGATGCATATCGGTTGCCACTTGATCATTCCGGCTTCTCGCCGTATGTAGCTTGCCTCCAACCGGTCCGATTTCGTCAATCAATAGCTTTTCAAGATTTAAATGAATGTCCTCATAATCAATGGAAAAGGAGAGTTCCCCCTTCTCAGCTTTCGCCTTCAAGGAAGAGAGCCCTCCTTCAATTAATTCTTCCTCTTCCTTCGTAATGATTCCGCAGGCACCCAGCATTTTCACATGTGCCAGGCTGCCTTCGATGTCCTCCATCACCAGTTCTTGGTCAAATGAGATGGAAGCACCGAAGGAATCAATCCATTCTTCAGCTGTTTTCGTGAATCTTCCGCCCCAAAGCTTCTTCACACTGTCACCTTCTTTTGGAGATGCACTTGGCTGTTTACTTTTGTTGGCAAGCCCCATAAATTGATAAATCCAACCGCACTTGTATGGTCAAACTCATCAGCTGATGTATAGGTGGCTAAATTCTCATCATAAAGAGAATACTCAGATTTACGTCCTTCTACAATTGCATGCCCTTTGAACAGCTTCACACGCGCAACCCCTGTGACATGGGTTTGCGACTGCTTCAAGAAGGCAAGCAATGAATCCTTAAGAGGCGAGAACCATAAGCCTTCATAAATAAGCTCCGTTAATTTCTTCTCAATAACAGGTTTGAAATGAGCCAATTCCTTCACCATTGTCAAATCTTCCAATTCTTTATGTGCCTTAATCAATGTCACGGCACCGGGGCATTCATATACTTCCCTTGATTTGATTCCGACAAGACGGTTCTCAACATGGTCAATTCGTCCAACACCATGCTTTCCGGCTAAATCATTAAGTGTAAGAATCAATTGGGATAAAGGATATTCCTTTCCGTTCAATGCGACTGGAACCCCTTCTTTAAAAGTAATTTCAACCATAGCAGGCACATCAGGTGTATTCTCTAATGGACATGTCAGATCATAGGCACCCTCTGGCGGTGCAGCCCAAGGGTCTTCTAAAACACCGCATTCATTGCTGCGTCCCCATAGGTTTTGGTCAATGGAATATGGACTGTCTAAATTAATTGGAATGGGAATATTATTTTCCTTCGCATATTGAATTTCCTCTTCACGTGACCAGCTCCACTCACGAACTGGCGCTAGCACCTTCAGTTCTGGATTCAACGCTTGGATAGATACCTCGAAACGTACTTGGTCATTTCCTTTACCCGTACAGCCATGGGCAACGGCAACCGCATTCTCCTTCTCTGCTACCTCAACAAGCTTCTTTGCAATCAACGGTCTTGAGAGAGCTGAGACAAGCGGGTATTTCCCCTCATACAATGCATGTGCCTGCAAAGCAACTAACGCAAATTCCTTCGCGAACTCTTCCTTTGCATCTATAACATAGGAAGTGCAAGCTCCTACCTTGAGGGCTTTGTCCTTTATAAATTCTAAGTCTTTCCCCTCGCCGACATCCAAGCAGCAGGCTACTACGTCATACCCCTTCTCTTTCAACCATGAAATCGCAACTGATGTATCCAAACCGCCTGAATAGGCAAGAACTACTTTCTCCTTTGTCATGTTCCTGTTCCCTCCGATGTATTTTGTATATTTATTCATTATTATATGTTTTTATGCAATTAATATGATATACACTATATCAATCCTGAAATCCTTTTTCAAGTATTTATTTTGAAAATTACTAATTTTTTATTCAGAAGGAGAAGGCAAAGTGTACGTACACCGCGAAATAATCATGGAGGTTTATCGTTAATCAGCGGACATTTGTATACAATAAGGGAGGAGCTAATAAAAGGAGGAATCCGTCAAACATGGAAACATACTTCGTTCATGATAAAAGATTAGGTATTGATATTCCAAGACTTGAGTACGATTGGGACAGCTATACAGAGAAAGATCAATCTGCCATCCTCCTTCGCTGGGAAGAAATCAGGGGAACGATACCAGACCGAGTGAAGGAGCTTGAGGGGAAAATTAATGATAAATTAAGTGAGCTGAACGAGGAAGAGAATTTCGAGAAATCCTGCACATTAAATGATGAAATCTCTGAACTTGCCTCATGCATTAATGATCTTTGGATATATTTCCGTACCAATGAAGAGCTTACAAGTAAACCCCATCGTTGATCCCAAAACGAAATGAAAAAACCGCTCCATCATTGGAACGGTTCATCGGTCTTTCCTGATCTCATGCATGATATGCCCGAGTTCCGGAATGATACATTTATTCATGGCCAAACGGACGGCACCGCTTGAACCCGGTGTTGAAAACACAGGAGTACCGAATATCACACCTGCGCTCGCTCTTGAAAGGATTGCGGCAGAGCCGATATCCTCCTGGTAGCTAAGCATGCGAAATAATTCACCGAATCCAGGAATCTCCTTCTCGTATAAAGCGGATAAAGCCTCTATCGTCACATCACGCTTTGCAATGCCCGTGCCTCCATTTGTAAGCACGCAATCAACCTCGCTGTGCCTGCAGCCCTCAAGAACAGCCCTCTGGATTTGCTCAACTTCATCTTTGACGACTTCCCGGCTGACAACTTCATGGCCGGCAGCGGTCAGCAATTGCTCCATCAGCTGCCCGCTCTTATCTGAATCCAAGTCTCTCGTGTCACTGACGGTAATGATTTTGCAACGCACGGCCTTTGGGGCTTCTTTCTTATGAATGTATGTACTAGAGCAGCTCACCATATCATTCATTCGCTTTCTTTATCTCTTAAATAGCGGTATTTATAGAATTGATTCGCAAAAGCTGTTACATTCTTGGTCAGACGGTAATTCGCCTGGCTGCCGATGGCAAGACTGATGATTGGTACACCCTTTAGCATCTGCTTACGGAAGAAATAAATGGCGAGCACCTTCATCAATTGCTTGATAGGCTGGTCCAGCCAGAATACATTGCTCATCTCTTCTCCCTCATAGAAATAATCAGAAGGCTTCTCTAAATCTTCCATAAGATCATCCCAGAAATATTTCTGCATGCGCTTTGGCATGGTCCCGGCATGGAACACCTTCAATGACAGGGCTGTTTCATAAGGCGTACTGATGTCATATCCATAGGATAAGCCAATCAGCTGGATACTGCGCAAATTAATAACCATTTGTGCCGGCAAATCAGCCGCGAGTGCCCATCCACCATTAGCAGCTGAAATACCGCCTTGTACTAGTGAATACATCCTATGGCGGGCCATTTGCTGCTCAGCGATATAGATCAGCCGGTCAACCGGCATCTCCCGGAGGTCCTGAATATCCTTGATGCGTTCATCGAACACACGAGCATTCTTCAGAATCCGGTCTCTTGCATCAGCCTGGAACTGGGATTCATGAATCATAGAATGTAGATGGAAGAGCCAGTTATCAAGCTTTGCAAAGAATTCCTCCTGTGTCGATTCTGGCAAAAGCGTAAACATGCTTTCAATCAAACGATCATAATAGGCTTCAAAGTCGGTCGGTTCATCGGACCGCATATCACTTTCCCACATCTTCAAATCCTGCAAGATTATGTCTTCTCTCTCTGTAAGCGCCATTTGATCACCTCTTCTTCAAAATTGTCATGTATCAAAAGTATACCATACCTCTCTTCTATTCTTTCACATTCAGTTACAAGCTAATCGGCTTCGAATTGAATGACTGCAATTTACCATCTCAGCCTGGCTTCTGTTACGCAAGACTCTTGTATGTTAAATGCTTTGAAAAATACACGCCGCAAACAGCTGCTTAATTTACGTTTTTTTCACTGCAATGCCATCCTTCAAATAGATTTCAGTATCCTTTGGATGATGTTTCATGCACCTCCCTAGTCAAAAAGGTAGACCTATCATTTGGTTTGCACGACTTATACAATCAAGAGCTTACTACGCTATCAAGAGCTGTGATCAGCTCTTTTTTGATATTTCACAAACGGGCAGTTTAGCGGAAGAAGGATTTAAGTTTTAAAATGAAGAATAGTCTATGAATGAACACTTTAAATTTAAGGGGAGATGTAGTTGAAAAATCAATATTTACTTTTTATGATTACATTCGTATTTATTGTACTGGTTTCATTTATACCAGCCAAAGTAATGGCAACTTCTTGGTCATATCCATTTGTGGTTTGGGATGGGTATGTCTATGCGGTAAGTGAAGAATCAGTGACCGCAATCGGAGATGAAATTGGCCAAGTTACAAATTATTCGGATATGGAACCGCAATCTGGTAATTTTTCTAATGATTATCAGAAAGGTACAAAATACTTTGAAATCAAAGGGGTTAGTACGGAGGAAGCGATAGCCGTCCAAAAATCCAATGATCAATATGTAAAAGCAGAAAGAAGAGGAGAATATGAATTTGAACAAACTTCGGAAGAACCGCTAGAGAATCTAAAAGGAGTTATTTATTCAATAGTAGGTATTTTGGCTATTATTTTCATTTATATAATCCTAAAGTATCCACGGGGTAAAAAGTAAATCCTTATTAAACAAACGGGGCTTTAGCTCAATAGCAAGTACAGCCACTTTCTTTATGGAGGTGGCTGTTTTCGCATCCCAACTAACTTTACGAAAGCAACCAAATAAAAAAGCTGTCAAAGACAGCTTCCTTAAAACATTTTCCCTTTATACTCGATAGCCTCAAGCTTCTTGAAGTCATAATCTTTCAGCTCTTCAAGAGTCAAGTTTGCAATAGCTGGAGTGTGTACCATTAAGTTAGAATCATCCCCAACATGAACGACAATCAACTTCTTCCCTCTTGCAATTGTATAGCCAGCCTCAAAAGCTGTCCCTGAGTCAGAGTAGTTTCCGTGATAAACCATGATAGTCCCATCGCAGAAGTCTAGAGCTTTAATATCATTCATATAGATAGCCATTGACCAGGCTTGAGAACCTGCCTCAAATTGGTCAAGCTGATTCAATCTAGGACTCCAGAAGTCAATCCCTTTCTCTTTCAAAATTTCCTCAACAGCTTGAACAGCTTCAAGCTCTTGCTCATTAAAAAATGGACTTGCTAGATATAGTTTCATTTCATTTTCCTCCTTATTTAAATTTATCCTGCATAATTAAAGCACCAACTAAAGTAAACACACAACAGGAAATAAATCCCTCTAAGAATTGTCCTTTGTATAGCACGACAACAAAAACGACTAAGCCAAACGGCAGAAGCCCATTGTAAATGACATTAAAAAGTTCCTGAGAACTCTCTTATCCCATCACCAAAAGCGAAACACTCATGACCATAACAGCCCCTGAATAATAGGCTGCTGAATCTTTGCCAGTTCTTGCCCCGCCAATCCGGGCTATTTTATGCCCAAACATTCCCCCCTAACTCCTCTCTATTTTGTTGCACTAAGTCAAATTTCTCATCTATAGCCGAGGAGTCATTATGACAAATAGCATACTCTTCACAGAAACGCTTCTATTTAGCTGAAAGACCAGTCAATGAACTCCTTCCCACTCTCTAGGGATTTTCCTGAAGTTCATTGGCTCACCTTCTTTCAGTAGGCTGTCTGCTGCATAGTTCTGACCTCACCTGTTTTTTTGTAACAAAAAGGCCTAGACTTTGAGCCCTCATCTTCTAACCCTACGGTTCGTTTTACTCCTTCATTACATCCAATCTATTTTATCCTTAATAGATTCCTAGGAACGAACATATCCAAGGATATAGCCATAAAAAGGCTAAGATACAAAACATCGGCATCTTGGTATACAAAAAGGACTGTGAATAATGCATTCACAGTCCTTTATAGTAATCAATTATTTTGTTAAGCGCACAACGTCACGAGCAATCATGACTTCTTCATCTGTTGGGATGATGATAACTTTTACCGGAGAGTATGGGTGGTTAACGAATTTCTCTTCGCCTCTCACGTTGTTCGCATCTTTATCCCAGTACACGCCCATGAATTCCAGGCCGTGAAGAACACGTGCACGGATTTCCGCACTGTTTTCACCGATACCTGCTGTGAAGATGATAGCATCAACACCATTCATTTTTGCAGCATAAGAACCGATGTATTTGTGGATACCGTCAGCGAATTTAGACAGAGCAAGCTCAGCACGAGCGTTTCCTTTCTCTGCTTCATCCTCGATATCACGCAAGTCACTTGAGAATCCGGAAACGCCGAGCATACCGCTCTTCTTGTTAAGGATTTCAAGTACTTCTTCAGCTGAACTGTTTGTTTTCTCCATCAAGTATGGAATCAACGCAGGGTCTAAGCTTCCAGAACGAGTTCCCATTGTTAACCCTTCAAGTGGAGTGAAGCCCATTGTTGTATCGATGGATTTACCGCCTTCGATTGCTGTGATACTTGCACCATTACCAAGGTGGCAAGAGATCAAACGAAGCTGCTCAAGCGGACGTTTAAGCAATTCTGCTGCACGCTCTGACACATATTTATGAGATGTGCCGTGGAAGCCGTATTTACGGATGCCATATTCTTTGTAATAGTCGTATGGCAAGCTGTAAAGGTAAGAAGACTCAGGCATTGTTTGGTGGAATGCAGTATCAAACACAGCAACTGCAGGAACGTTTGGCAATACTTCGCGGAACGCTCTGATTCCAGTCGCATTTGCTGGATTGTGAAGTGGAGCAAGCTCTGAAAGCTGCTCGATTTGTGCAAGTACTTCATCTGTGATAACAGCAGAATCCGTGAAGAGTTCACCGCCGTGTACGATACGGTGACCGATTCCGTCGATTTCATCAAGTGAGTTGATGATTTTGTGTTCTGTTAATTTTTCCAACAAAAGGTTAACAGCCACAGAGTGGTCAGGAATGTCCGTTACGATGGTTTTCTTGTCACCATCTACCGTAATGGAGAAGATAGAATCAGCCAATCCGATTCTCTCTACAATTCCCTTTGTGATTACTTTTTCCTCAGGCATTTCAAATAACTGAAACTTTAATGAGGAACTACCCGCATTAATTGCGATAATTTTAGACATTTAAATCACAGCTCCCATAATTTATGCATACTGATATAATTTTAAAATCAACTTTCAAATCTCATTAAACCATTGTAACCCGATTCTAGCAACAAAATTATTTTTATGTTATCGGTTTCACAAAAAAATTTATTTTATTCAAATAATTCGAACAGATTTTAAAAAATACATCATTTACAGGAGTGGATTCTTTTTTATTTTTCTGCCTTAATCCAGTTATCAATCTTCGTCAGCATGGCAGCTGTCGCAGGTTTATCGGATAATTTCGGCATATTGACGAGAAGGACTTGCTTTGGTGCTTTCACTCCTTCACCAGCCTTTTGCAGAATAAGGATGCTCTTGGCAGACTGCTTGGTTTTAAACATGCTCTCCGGTAATTGGATAAGTCCTTGAATATAACCGTGATTATGGATGAATTGATTCAGAGCAGGTGCTTCAGCTGTATTGAACAGATCATTTGGTA
This sequence comes from Bacillus sp. FJAT-27916, assembly GCF_001183965.1. Lineage (GTDB taxonomy): Bacteria > Bacillota > Bacilli > Bacillales > Pradoshiaceae > Pradoshia. The sequence goes on along the minus strand of NZ_LFZV01000001.1, from coordinate 829,291 downwards.
CAAGGAAGAATAAATAGCCCCCAGCCTTGGAATAGGTAAAGCTCTGTTCAATGAATAGGTGATGTGCATAGGACATGGAATCCTTCGCTCTTACCTTGAAGTCCTTCGCACGCTCGTTATCGGGGTAATAACCTACTGGCAGATCACATATGACGGCATCTGCAGGATCAATGAATAATGGCTGCAGGCTGTCCTGGTGCAAGAAATGGACAGGCATTCCGAGCAGGTTCGCACCTGAATAGGCTAGCTTCACCAATGTTTCATCTACCTCAATGCCTGTCGCGTTCAATTCCTTGCCTCTTAAAGCATTCATGACTGAAAAGAGAAGATTACCTGTACCAACTGCCGGGTCTAGGACTGACAGCGATTCCTGTTTGGCGGTGAATTTCTCCAGCAGATAGGCGAACATAAATCCGATTGCATCAGGTGTCATTTGATGATTCGGTTGTACATGTGTGCGCATCGCTTTCAAAATGGCTAGTTGCCATCCTTTTCGGATATCTTCCTTGCTGTATTGATCAAGATGGACTTCTTGATAAGCCTTCTTCAATTTCTTGACGGCAATCTCACTAAGTTCATCCTGCAGCACATCGCCTTGGAAGAGGTTCTCTCCTGTTTCAGCAATTGCTTCTAATTCTGTACCGCCTAATTCCTCTTGGATAACCTTCGCAGTACTTGTAATTACCTCATATATTTGTTCAACATTTGTTGTATTCATAACATTTCCTCCAACTTTGTCCTCTAGTTCTTTCCTCATTGTAGTATTACAGTCTATAAAGAACAAGTATCACCTTTTCTGACTTGAATAAACCTCTATTGAATGAATGTGCTATAACAGCTGCAACTCAAAAAAAAAGAATCCAGGCATATCGGTTCAAATGTGAACCTTCCTGGATTCCTCTTGTTCATGCTGAATTAGGACACTTAAGCTGCTTATTTAGCTGCTTTTGCTGCTTCAATTGCCGCTTCATAATTCGGATGGTCAGTGCTTTCAGGTACATATTCTACGTATGTAACTGTATTTTGACTGTCTACGACAAATACAGAGCGCGCAAGCAAACGTAACTCTTTAATATATACGCCATATGCCTCTCCAAAGGATAAATCCTTATGATCGGATACCGTTACGACATTCTCAAGACCAGCTGCCGCACACCAGCGTTTTTGCGCAAATGGCAGGTCAACACTGACCGTAATAACTTCTAAATTATCTAGTTTAGATGCTTCTTCATTGAATTTGCGGGTTTGCGCATCACATACACCTGTGTCGAGAGAAGGAACGACACTGATAATTCTAACTTTCCCTTCTGAGCTTTTCAGCGTTACTGGGGATAAATCATTTGCGAGCACAGTAAAATCTGGTGCCTTGTCACCCACTTTTACTTCTGTCCCTACTAATGTAACCGGATTACCTTTAAACGTCACGTTCGCCACACTAATTCCTCCTCAATCGTCTGAATTTTTTCATTCCTCTTTAAGTATAGGGTTTCATCTTCCCTTTGTAAAAAGCTACGATTTTTATTCTCACAAAAACGAACCACATCTCCTAAAAAGATGCGGTCTTTTTTCGTTCTCTTAATCCATGCTGTCTATACCAGATGTTTGCTGATCATTCTGCATTCCTTTTCCCTTTTTCGAAAACATGGAGCTAACCTTATCAACAGCAACAGGAGTAGCTTCCATCAATTTTTCGATTAGATGGGTATTTTCATCTAGATGCAGCATTTTAATTCCTTGAGAGCTGACAATCAAGAAAGCAATTGGGGTAATATAGACACCGCCAGCACTTCCGCCGCCAAATGGATGTCTTTGATCCTCTCCTGAAGGGCCGCTGATTTGATAATCACTGCCGCCTGCCGCATACCCGAATGCCACCTTCGATACAGTCATAATGACACTTCCGTCCGGAGTTTCGACAGGATCGCCAATAATAGTATTGACATCTACCATGCTTCTTAAGTTTTCCATCGCCGAATTCATTAATCCGCCAATTGGATGATTAGACATATGATAACCTCCTGTTAGGCCATTTGATTTTTGCCCTTATGGCTTTTTCCGCCAGTCTTATGCAGCTGCTTCTTGCTTTGCATAAATCGAGCTAATTTCCATATTGCCCTTATAGCGTTTGCCATTCTGATCTTTCCTATGCATCCAACATAGAGCTCAAGCGGTTTTTTCATCATGAAATAAGGAACGACCTCGGTTTTCGGAACAACCTCCAGTTGAAAATAACGACCAATGATTGAAATGCCTGTACCAACGATCCCCCATAATATGCCCGTTGCCATCGCCGTTGTCGGTGCATTTCCCGTTCCATAGGACAGGGAGATCTCCAGATTGGTCAATCGAATATCAGTCGTAACCTCCTTTGTCGCGGCTCTGTACTCTTTCAAATCAGATAATAATTTAGCGAGCGCATGGAAGGACCCGTCCATCTCATCAAGCGGCTGCTCCTCCTCCTGTCCTTCTTCAGATTCAGCCTTCTTTCCGTTTGCCATCGGTTCTCCCAGCTTTATGTTTTTCCCATAATGAAGCATTCCCCACCACATCTGTACCTTGATTTCAAGCTCATTTTTATGAATCGTTTTTTCATATCGAAAAGACAAGGTAACAGTCGATAGGATGAAACAGATCAGCACTATGAACAATACAAGTAAGCAAATCGATAGAATGACCAAACCAAACCCCCCTGACTTATCAACCAATCAGTATGGACAGTCCGCCTAAAAAATAAACCTGCCTGTTTTATCAACAGGCAGGTTTTTGATAGTTGTTTTCTAGCGCTCTTTATCAAGGACGACTACTGTATCGCTGAACATATCATGGAAGCCTTGTTTGCGCGGGTTAAAGGCTACGACAATATAACCAAGCAGGAAGAAGGCTGAAATATATCTTCCTATCCATTCCCTGAACAATACCGTCTTCCAATCCAGCTTATCTTGAGTCAGCGAAGTAACATGCAGTCCCATCACCATTTTCCCTAATGTTTGGGCAAAAATGAACGTCATAATGAAAAAATATCCGAAAAAGACAATTGAATCAACCACCGTATACGGCGATAAAATTCCGCTGCTGTCAATGGGAATATCGAGCAGCCGGAAAATCGGCTTGATAAAAAGCCGGCTGATGCTCCCTACAATCAGAAAATCAATTATGTACGCCCAAAACCTCATCCAAAAACCGGCACGGGTCAGCCCCTTCCCTTCTGGGGAGAAATCCTCGGCCGCCTGTATATGTGTATCTTGCTCGTTCAAGCTGTTCTCATGAATATCCGTCATTCCCGTGCCTCCTTACTCTCCAGAATATAGGTACATCATTTGCGGAGATTGATTTTCGGTCATGATGCTTTTAATGATACCTGCCTCATTATTACCTCCAACCCATTGAGTGAGCTTTAAATTCAGCATGGAGCCAAACCCAATTGTATCTGTCAGCTTAACAACAGCTGCACCCTTCAGGTCTTCATTTTTCTTCATGCCGGCAATAGCATCATCGATATAGCCAAGCTCATCAATAAGATTCAAATCCTTCGCCTGACGGCCGTCATAGATCCGGCCATCCGCCACTTTACGGACCTCATCTTCAGACATGCCTCTTCCCTCTGCAATTACCTTCACGAATTGATTATAGGAGTTATCCACTAAAGATTGGAGAATTTTCTTTTCCTCATCGGTCATATCACGGAAGGAGTTTCCCATATCCTTGAATTTCCCGCTCTTAATCGTAACAAAATCAATCCCGTATTTTTCGGCAAGGCCTTCAAAATTATAGCTTTGCATGATAACACCCAGTGACCCCGTTAATGTCTCTGGACTTGCATAAATCTTATCTGCTGGCGTTGAGACATAATACCCGCCTGAAGCAGCCATTGAGCCCATGGCTACATACACTGGCTTTCCAGCTTTTTTGACCGCCTGAATCTTCCGGTGGATTTCCGCACTCTCATGGACACCGCCTCCAGGTGAATTCACTTCAAGTACAAGCCCGCCGATTGTATCATCCTCAGCAACGGTATCTAAATGTTTAAGCAATGCCTGATGATTATATCCGCCCGTGGATAGGAGTGAGGACTCCTCACCTGTATCAGCAATCGTTCCATCGATATCCAGGACGACAATTTTCTGCTCATAATCTCCATCCTCAATGACTTCCTCTTCCGCTTCGAAGAATTCGGACATAACTTTGTCATCTGAAGAAGCCAGCAAGGAAATCGAATTCATTAAGATTGATGCGAAGAAAATAACTGCTGCAATCCCTAAGCTAAGCCATCTTTTTTTGTTCACACATTATTCCCCCTGTCAAAGTTTGAATCTTCTTATTTTACTGATAAAATTATTATAACATGTCGATGTTGGGCAAACTTAAATTTGCTAAGAATTCAGCATGTACTGCCTATTAAGGAGGTTTCGCTAAATGGACAACCGTAAAAATATCTATTTCTATCACAAGAAAGACAAGGATATTCTCGAAAGAATTGAGACCATTAAAGCAAACACAGATAAATACGGGTTCAAAACTGTTGAGAACCCTGCGGAAGCAAATATCATTGTCAGCATCGGTGATGACGGCACATTCCTGCAAGCCGTCCGCAAGACGGATTTCCGGGAGGATTGCCTCTATGCAGGGATATCCCTTAACAAGAAATTAAATATGTACTGTGATTTTTATATTGATGATACAGAAAAGATGGTTGACGCTGTCACCAGATCTGTCATTGAGGTTAGAAAGTACCCGACCATTGAAGTGACCATTGACAATGAGTACAGCTTCGATTGCTTGAATGAATGCTCCTTCCGCTCCTCCTTGATCAAAACTTTTGTCATCGAAGTTGATATTGATGGTCAGCCGTTTGAGACATTCCGCGGGGATGGGATGGTTATTGCAACCCCTACCGGTTCGACCGCCTACAATAAATCCCTTAACGGAGCTGTCGTTGACCCAACATTGCATTGTATGCAGGTAAGCGAAATCGCATCCATGAATAATAACCATTACCGGACATTAGGCTCCTCCTTCATTCTCGGAAGCGACCGCGTACTTACACTCCGTCTTTCTAAAACGGGTGATGATTATCCGGTCATTGGAATGGACAATGAGGCCATGAGCATCCAGCATATCGAACAATTGGACTTCCGCCTTAGCGGCCGCACGATTAAAACCGTCAAGCTGCGCGACAACTCCTTTTGGGAAAAGGTTCAGCGGACATTCCTATAAACGAATGAAACAGGTGAAAAACATCTTTTCACCTGTTTTTTATTTGGCGCATAGTGTTTTTATGCAATGCAACAGTATCCAGATTTTATGTCGATATTAAGATAACAGGAGCTTTTTCAATCACTATTATGAGAAGACTGCTCCTCCGCTTACCATATCCAAACGAACAAAGCTGACCTAAGTCCACTCGAAAGCGGGCCAAAGATCAGCTTCTTTTATGTCTATGCCTTCTGGTTTTCTACTTCCAGCTTCCTTAATTCGACCCTCATAATCTTTCCTGAGATCGTTTTTGGAAGGTCCTCCACAAAAGAGATTTTACGTGGATATTTGTACGGTGCGGTCATTGCCTTCACGTGGTTCTGCAGTTCTTTAATCAGCTCATCGGAAGGCTCCGGGGCATCTTCCCGCAATACGACAAAAGCTTTGACGATTTGTCCCCTCTCTTCATCAGGACTCGCTACAACCGCACATTCCTTTACATGCGGATGTTTCACGAGCGCATCCTCCACCTCAAACGGGCCGATTGTATAGCCTGAACTGATGATAATATCATCTCTGCGCCCCTCAAACCAAAAGTATCCGTCCTCATCTTTTTTTGCTTTATCGCCTGTTATATAATAATCTCCTCTGAATTGCATCGATGTTCTTTCAGGGTCCTTATAATATTCCTTAAAAAGAGCTGGTGTTTCTATATGCACGGCAATATCGCCTGTTAAGCCAACTGCACATGGGCTGCCCTCTTCATCAATTACCTCGACCTTATTCCCAGGTGTCGGCTTGCCCATTGAGCCTGGTTTAACATCCATCCCTTTCGTTACACCGACCAAGAGCGTATTCTCTGTTTGTCCATAGCCATCCCGGACGGTCACACCAAAATGAGTCCGAAATGTATCAATGACTTCCCGGTTCAGCGGCTCGCCTGCTGAGACAGCACTATGAAGGTGCTGCAGCTTATAATCTGATAAATGATCGACCTTGGCCATCAATCGATATTCTGTCGGTGTACAGCATAGGACATTAATGGAGTAGTCATCAAGCAGCTGAAGATATTTCTTAGGCTCAAATTTCCCGTTATAAACAAAACCCGTAGCTCCTGAACCTAGCACAGACAGGAACGGACTCCAAATCCATTTCTGCCAGCCTGGCCCCGCCGTTGCCCAAACAACATCCTCTTCTTCAATCGCGAGCCAATTGCTCGCTGCCGTCCGTAAATGGGCATAAGCCCACCCGTGTGTATGAACGACACCTTTTGGCTGCCCAGTGGTACCGGATGTATAGGAGAGAAAGGCCATATCCTCCCGCTTTGTCTTAGCTGTCTTTAGAAGGCTATCCGCATGCTTGATTTTGTCGTCAAGCTCGATCCATCCCTCTTCTTGGCCATTGATGATAAATTTATGTAATGTTTCTTTGGATGATAAGCCTTTAAAGGTATCCACAAATGGTTTATGTACCAGCACAGCTCTTGCTTCCGAATGGTCAATTCGATATTGTAAATCCTTTATGCGAAGCATTTCTGAACATGGTATGACCACCAGCCCAATCTTTAATGCCGCTAAATAAACCGTATACGCCTCTATAAGCCTCGGTACCATGATCAGCATCTTATCGCCTGCCTTGAGCCCTTCACTGAGGAAGACATTTGCTGTTTTATTAACTGTCCTCATAAGCTCCTTGTACGTCATCTCTTCCGTTAAACCGCTTTCATTTCTCCAAATAAGCGCTTTTCTACGTTCATATTTTGCATACTTCTCAATCTCATCCACTAAATTGTATTGCTCAGGTGCAATCAGGTTCTCAGTCAAACTCCCCACTCCCTTTAACAATTTATGGTAACCATAGCTATTATACATGATTTTTTGAATATTTTTATTATTTATATTGGATTTTATTCTTGTCTACTCCCCGAAACAAGAAGAAAGCGGACCATAGGTCCGCTTTCTGTAGCCAATTGTATGAAATTATCGGGAGTAACCTCCACCCAATTGTTGCTCTGCCATTTGGACAAGGCGTTTTGTGATTTCTCCACCAACGGAACCGTTAGCGCGAGAAGTTGTTTCTCCTCCAAGTTGTACTCCGAACTCAGAAGCGATTTCGTATTTCATTTGATCAAGAGCTTGTTCTACTCCTGGTACCAAAAGGTTGTTTGAGTTGTTTGACATGTGTTTTTCACCTCCTTGTGAGTATAGAGTGTGTCAAAACACATGCCGATATGCGAAACCCAATATGGTAATTGTTCACAAATATGATTTAGAACAACTCGTCCGTTGCTTCTTCCTTTTTCTTCTCCTTATTGCTGAAGATAATGGTCTCTGTTTTTTCTACAGCTTCTTGGATATATGGTTCAAAATCCGTGAAGGATTCGTAATGATTAACCTTCTCTCTTCTAGGCTTTGTCTTAGGATTGGCCGGCGTGAAGACGGTACAGCAATCCTCAAACGGACGGATGGAGATGTCATGCGTGCCAATTCGCTCGGCAATCTCAATGATCTCCGTTTTGTCCATGGCTAATAGAGGACGAAGAATAGGTGTATTCGTCACTTCGTTAATTGTAAACATACTCTCCATCGTCTGGCTGGCCACCTGGCCTAGGCTCTCTCCGGTAACGATAGCGAGGGCTTTGCGCTGTTCCCGAATCGCATCAGTGACACGCAGCATAAGCCGGCGTGTTGTTGTCATCGTATAATTATCCGGGATTTGCTTTTGGATGAGCTTTTGGATTTCGGTAAATGGAACGATATGCAGCACCATCCGCCCATTCACTTCTGCTAATTTCTCCGCCAAATCAATGACCTTCTGTTTAGAGCGTTCACTCGTGAACGGCGGGCTGTAGAAGTGGACGCATTCAATCTCTACGCCTCGCTTCATCGTTAAGAATCCTGCAACAGGGCTGTCAATGCCGCCGCTTAGCATAAGCATCGCAGAACCGCTGCTCCCGATTGGCAAACCGCCTGCAGCAGCAATCTTCTCACCCGTAATATAGGCAGCATCCTTGCGTACCTCAACACGGAGCTTCAGATCCGGATTATGCACATCTACCTTCAAGCCTTCCTTATGCTGGAGGCAATATCCGCCAACGAGCCCATTCAGGTCATAGGTTGAATAAGGAAATGTCTTGTCAGCCCGTTTTGCATCAATCTTGAATGTCTCAATATCTCTTGAAAGGTTGTTGATATAGAAGAGTGCCGATTCCTGAATGGCCGGAATTTCCTTTTCCACTTTCAGGGCTGGACTTAAAGAGGAAATACCATATACTTTTTTCATACGGTCAATCACCTCTTCATGGCCCGCACCGTTTAAATGAATATACATGCGCTCATGCTGCGCTTCAATCCGCACATTCGGATAATCCATCAAGGCATTTTTCACATTTTTCTTCAGTTGGGTGATAAAGCTTTTACGGTTTCGTTTCTTTAAGGTTATCTCCCCGTAACGCACGACAATATGGTCAAATTTAATCATTTTTTACTAACCTCACTTAACATTTGAATGGCCTTGTCCACTGCGGAAACGGCCTGATCGATATCTTTTTTCTCCAAATCAAAATGAAGGCTGATTCGGATTGAGCTGCTGGCGATTTTCTCGCTCTTGCCCATTTGAAGCAATGTATGACTCATTGATTTTTTCTTTGAGGAGCAGGCACTTGTCGTAGAGACATAAATCTCCTCATCCTCAAGCGTATGCACAAAGGCCTCTGATTTTAGGCCTGGAATCGAAAAATTAATAATATGCGGTGCGGCCCCGTTCTGAGGCGTATTGATGACAACGCCATCTACTTCTGCCAGCCGGCTCATCGTATAGGCTTGCAGCTCCTTCATCCTTTCAAGACTTTTCACACTCTGCTCCGTCACAAGACGCATCGCCTTAGCTAATGATACGGCTCCGGCCACACTTTCTGTCCCGCTCCTGAATCCCGACTCCTGGTTTCCGCCGGCAATGAGAGGAGATAGCTTAATTCCCTCCCGTTTGTACAGAAGGCCCGTTCCCTTCAATCCATGTATCTTATGACCTGATAATGAATACAGATCTACATGGGAACGGCTCAAGGAAAGATTCACCTTACTATAGCCCTGTACGCCATCTACATGGAAGAGAATCTTTGGATACTGCTTCAGCAGCTCCCCTATTTCTTCGATTGGCTGGATAGAGCCTATCTCATTATTGATATGCATAATCGAAACGAGAATCGTCTCTTCCCGTATCGCTTCCTTTAATTGATTCACACATACACGTCCAACTTCATCCACCGGCAGATAGGTAATCTCATACCCTAAATCCTTCAGCTGCTCTGTCGGATTAAGCACGGAGGGATGTTCAATAGAGGATGTGATAATATGCTTTCCCCGGCCTTTGTATTGCAGGGCCGCCCCCTTAATAGCGAGATTATTGCTCTCTGAACCTCCAGAGGTAAAAATAATCTCTGCTGGATTCACCCCCAGCATATTTGCGGCTTGTTCACGTGCCTTCGCAAGCAATTGTTCGGCCTTTCCTCCAAAGCCATGGAGCGAGGAAGGATTTCCCCAAAAGCCAGTTGAAACCTTCATAAATGAATCCAGCACGGCTGGATATGGTTGTGTCGTTGCACTGTTGTCCAAATAAATCATTGGATTTCTCCTTCCCTAGCCTATCAATTAGAAAATGTAGCATAAACTTCCCAGTTTATAAAGCTGCAGATTTCAACTTAGCGTTATTTTCTCACCTTTAAGAACCGCTATCCAAAGGAAAGACCAGTCCATGGTCAAAGTGGACTGGTCTAATTAGCACTATGATCTTGTTCCAGTAAATCTTGGATTTTCTTCAATGAGCCCGGTTCCACTTGCTCAATCGCAGTGGCTGCCTGCTCAAGCGCATCCTCATATTGATAATTACGGAATTTGTTCTCTGCATCACTTAAGGCTGCTGCAACGGATGGGTATTGTCTTCTATACCGATTTCCGTATTGGATTACCTTCTCAGCAAGATGCACCTGCTCCGTCAAATGCTCAGTCGCTTCGCGAACACGGCTGACAGCGACGCTCGCAATATCAAGATAATGCATGACGGCATTCATATTCAGCGGCTTTTCATCCAGCTTCGCTTTCACGTCGGCAAGACTCTCCTTCGCTTGGACAACCATCAGTTCATAGGAGGTCGGCATGCCTGGCAAGTTGCTTTCTTGAACCATCCGCAGTGATTCTGTCATATTCTTTTGAAGCTTGCGAATCGTCTCCCTTGATTCAAGTTCATCCTTGCGAAGGGCATTCAGCTTCTCTTCATATTCTTTCTGAGCCTTTTCTAATGCATCAAGCTTCGCCTCAAGCTCAACTATATCTTCCTTTAACACCGTGTAGGCCGTTTTTTCCTCAGCAAGCCTGTCCTTCAAGAGCTCCCATTTCGCTTTAATATTGATTAACGTCTTTTCAATATTCGTGCGGACCTCGAGCTCCTTTTCCGGCATTTGGTAAATCTGTTTGACCACTTCGGTTTCATCATCTAATTGCTCAAGACGATCAATGGATTGGTCGAGCTTCTGCTGGTACATATTCTTGACAGATAGAACATACTGACGGGCCATTACCTCCTTCTCAAGAAGATCGTAGAAGGACTGGATCGTTTCATTCAGCTTCTCAACTTCCTCTGTCGCTTCATCTGCTTTTGTTTCCTTTAAGAGGAATTTGGCCTCCGCCAGCTGCTGCTCCATCTTCTCGAGCTCAGTATCAAAATAAATATGGCTGAGCGGATAGCCCTGTGAACACATTTCTGTATATCCCGTCTTCAGCTCATGCAGCAGGCTTGGAATATGTATTTGGCAATTCGCCAGGAGATCTGGAATCTTCTCCATCTTCTCTTGAATGGCAATCAGTTTGGCTTCTATGGAGAGCACCTGCTCCCTTGCCTCTAAATAATCGCCTGATTCTGTCTGTGTATTAAACATCTGGAATTCAACGGCTAATTCATCAAATTGCTGTTCGAGACGCTCAGCGGCATCCCCAAATGTATGGCGGTGTGCGAGCAAATGCTTCTTCGCATCCCGATAGGACATTAAAAGCTCCTCAACGAGCTTCTTATTCTGTTCTTCACTGCCTATTAAATCATTCAACTCATGGAGAATCGCGGCCAGCGTAATCTCGGTCTCGTCCAAAATTCGATCAATCTCATGCTGGACAGCCACTGATTTCTTAAACTGGTATTTATCCGTGTATTCTTCCGCGTCAAAGAGCAAACTCTCCACCTCTGCCAGCCGCTCTGTCTGGATTGTATCCCAATCCTGCCGCCAGCGTTCAAACAGCCGCTCTGTCTGACCGGTCATGTTCAGACTCTTCACACGAGCCAATTCCTCAGCAATCGGCCTGTTCATGATGTCTATTTTCTTATCTGCAAGTCTGTCAATTTCCTTATAGTGCTTCTTTCTTACCAATATCCCGACGATAAAGGCAACAAAGATTAGCGCTAGTCCCCCTATCACATACTTCATAAAGAAGCCTCCTATTCAACACGAGACAAATATTTATGTATATAAGTTCATATCAATGATTTAATGATAACATGGCACAGGCTTTTTTTAACCATAAAAAGCGATATTTTCTGCAAAAAGTTATCCTAAACGACTTATCTTTTGCCAAAAACTCTCGAAACAAATAAAATTTGTCGAAAAGGAGGAGAATCATGGATATTTATGATGGTCATGTACATACACATTACTGCCCCCATGGGACAAGTGAAAAAATCAACGCCTATATCGAACGTGCAATCCAATTAGGATACCGCGGGATTACCTTTACGGAGCATGCTCCGCTGCCTGAACACTTCTCCGATCCTGCTCCAACTAAGGACAGCTCAATGGACATCAGCAAGTTCGGTTCTTATCTAACAGATTTGAAGGGCTATCAGAAGACTTATGGGGAGAAGATTGAAATAAAGATTGGATTAGAAATTGATTATATTGAAGGGCAGGAGGAAGAAACCAAACATTTATTAAGCAGGATTGGATCGAATCTGGCCGATTCCATTCTGTCTGTCCATTTCTTGCAGCTAGAGGATGAATGGTTCTGCCTTGATTACAGCGATTCAGAGTTCGAGCGCATAATCAGCCGGTTCGGCACAACCGAAGCTGTCTATGATGCCTATTACCGCACATTGAAGAAAGCAATCATGAGCGACCTCGGACCGTTCAAGCCAAAACGGATTGGCCATCTTTCCCTTGTTTCTAAATTCCAAAAAAAATATCCTAGCAGTTATGATTCTACTAGGCAGATGCTTGATCTTCTGCCCTTGATTAAACAGAAGGGCTACCAGCTCGACGTTAACACAGCCGGCCTGTTCAAGCCTTTATGCGAAGATATTTATCCGCCTGCAGCCATCCTCGAGGAAGCAGCTAGTATGGGCATCCCGCTCGTATACGGCTCTGACTCGCATCACCCGTCTGATTTAGGGCGCGGTCTGGATGCTCTTGACCCGGGTATTCGTGATTCCTTCATCAAGCCTTAGCCAGCTCAATCGGCGCACGGTATATCGTATGAAACAGACATTCATGCAGAAATGTCTCGATTTCTGTGAAATACGCCTTCGTGAAATGCGGCTCATTCGGGAATATATGCCATACCTCCATGAAATATTGGGAATGGATAAAGGGCTCATTCAGCATGGCCTTTAGTTTCGTGACAAACATTGGGATGGAGATTGGACGAAGCTCATTCCTTTTTCTCCCCTCCTCTAAAATCATCTTGAGGAGAAATTTTTCCTTCGAGAGATAGGTCATGTATACTTCACGGTTCAAGCTTGTGTCGACTGAGATCTCACGCAGCACCAGCCTTGTAAGCAGGAAATTCTCACGGTAATAATGAAGACAGAAGCTCGTATACTGCAGGAGGCATTCCCTCGCACCAACCTGCGGCAATTGCTCCGCGATTTGCTCCAGGCCGGTGAGATACCCCTCAAAGAAGTCGGTAAAGCAATGTTCCAGCAAGCCTTGCTTATGCTGAAAATGGTACGAAATATTAGCAGAATTGCTTCCTGCACGCCTGGCAATATCTCGAATAGATGTAGCAGAGTAACCTTTCATGTAAAATAAGTAGATAGCAGCTTCTATAATGGAATCTTTCGTCTTAGTATTCTTGTCCATTCGTAAACTCCCCTCCTTCTAAACAAAGGTTATTCTCTCTTATGGACTACTTCTGTTTTGAGGAGGCTATATCCTTCAATAAGTTCTCGACAAAAAGAATGAAACAGACAGGATTGGCATAGATTTCAATACCCTATATAGGGAGGAAAGGAGAAATATGATGTTTCAAGTCGAACAATACACCGGTACAAAAGCTGAGCAATATCAACTAGTCGGCAAACAATTACAGGCGTTAATTACCGGGGAGCCTAATATCGTGGCAAACCTCAGCAATGCCAGTGCCCTCTTAAATGTTTTTCTAAATGATGTTAACTGGGTTGGCTTCTACCTATACGAGGAAGAAAGCGATATGCTGGTTCTCGGTCCATTCCAAGGGCTCCCGGCCTGCATTCGCATTCCTCTTGGCAGAGGCGTTTGCGGCACTGCGGCATCAGAACGCAGAATCATGCGCATAGCGAATGTTCATGATTTCCCGGGACATATCGCCTGCGATGCTGCCAGTCAATCAGAAATTGTTCTTCCAATCGTGAAGGATGGCCGCTTAATCGGCGTCCTTGACATTGACAGCCCTAATCTTGAACGCTTTGATGAAGAAGATGAAACAGGTCTAAGTCATTTCGTTTCAATCCTTGAATCCAGCCTCTAAAAAAGAAGGGGTTGGGACATAACTAAATAAATGACCCTAAAAAACGAATGATTGTAAATTATTCTCCCTATTCAATAACAGTTGGAAATAGGTTCGCTCCCTTCCACTAGTCATGAATAATAAAAAGCCACCATTAACTAATACACGGAAAACAACAAATAAAGACCCGAATGATTTGACGATAATCTATCATCAAATCATTGGGGGTTATCATTGGCTGAAATAATTATGTCCAAGCCTTCCCATGAAAGCAATTGCTAAACGCCAATCCGTATTCCGCGTCTGCCTTTATCTTTAAGCCGGCATGGTCCTTTTTAGTTATTAATCCTATTTCAACTGTTTTTCTAATGAAATACATGATCTTCTTGTTCTATGACAATCAACCTAAATAATCCGTCATTAGTTGTTCGCATTTTCCAATAACAAGATAATACCTTGACTTCCCTATGAATAAATTATACAATACTCCTTGTGTAAAATATCGCAGCTTATGTTCACGTCTTTATTCGTTCATTTCATTCCTCAAGTCATTGAGGTGCATCTCGTAACCCGCTGCTGCTAGGGCGAAGGTGCATGAAAATGAAATGGCAGTAATGTATGTAAACATCGGTTTTTATTTTACAAAAATAAAAACAATCAAGGAGGAGTCTACTTATGGCTCGTTATACAGGTCCATCTTGGAAACTGTCCCGTCGTTTAGGAATTTCCCTAAGCGGTACTGGTAAAGAACTAGAAAAGCGTCCTTACGCTCCAGGACAACACGGTCCTAACCAACGCAAAAAGCTTTCCGAATACGGTTTGCAATTGCAAGAAAAACAAAAACTTCGTCACATGTACGGTGTGAACGAACGCCAATTCCGCACTATCTTTGATAGAGCTGGCAAACTTCAAGGTAAACACGGTGAGAACTTCATGGTTCTTCTTGAATCTCGCCTTGACAACGTTGTTTACCGTTTAGGTTTAGCACGTACTCGTCGTGCTGCTCGCCAACTTGTAAACCACGGTCATATCCTAGTTGATGGACGTCGCGTTGACATCCCATCTTACCGTTTGACTGCTGGCCAAACAATCGGCGTTCGCGAAAAATCTCGCAACCTTGATGTTATCAAAGAAGCAATCGAAGTAAACAACTTCGTACCTGATTTCTTAACATTCGATGCTGACAAGCTTGAAGGAACATTCACTCGTTTACCAGAGCGTTCTGAGCTTCCAGCTGAAATTAACGAAGCACTTATCGTTGAGTTCTACTCTCGTTAATCTGCCCGTTACGAAAAACCATCCCTTTTGGGATGGTTTTTTGTTAGACTGAACATAAAAACCCAGGAGCTGATTTAAGCTTCTGGGTTTATCTGTACATTAAGCAAATTTAATTAATGTGTACTTCTTCTTACCGCGGCGGATGACGGTGAATTGGTCTTCAATCCGGTCATCAGCAGACACTACATAAGAAAGATCTGTTACTTTATCGCCATTAATGCTGATGGCTCCATTTGTAATATCCTCACGCGCTTGGCGTTTAGATGGAGAGATTTTCGCATTAACAAGCAGCTCGACTAATGTCAGCTCCTCATCAGCTGCCGGTACATAGGATGGCACATCCTTGAAACCTTGCTTAATATCATTTGCACTTAGCTCTTTTACATTTCCGCTGAATAATGCCTGTGTAATGTTGATAGCTTTATCAAGCGCATCCTGCCCATGTACAAGGCGGGTCATTTCTTCCGCTAATGCTTTTTGAGCTTTACGCAAATGAGGCTCTGTTTCAACAGATGCTTCAAGCGCTTCAATTTCTTCTTTTGATAAGAAGGTAAAGATCTTCAAGTAGTTCACAACATCCTGGTCCGCTGTGTTAATCCAGAACTGGTAAAACTCATAAGGAGTTGTTTTCTCTGCATCAAGCCAAACAGCGCCGCCTTCTGTTTTACCGAATTTCGTACCATCAGACTTCGTAACAAGCGGAATCGTTAAGCCGTATGCTTTCGCTCCCTCACCTTGGGTTTTGCGGATTAAGTCTAATCCAGTTGTGATATTTCCCCATTGGTCGCTCCCGCCAAGCTGAATTTTGCAATTATACTTCTCATATAAATGCTTAAAGTCAATGGCCTGTAGAATGGTGTACGTAAATTCTGTGAAAGAAATACCTGTATCTAATCTTGAAGCAATCGTATCCTTTGCAAGCATATAGTTGATTCCGATATGCTTCCCGTAATCGCGCAGGAAGGTAATCATATCAAGAGAGCCGATCCAGTCAAAGTTATTGGTCATAACTGCACCGTTTTCTCCTTCAAAATCAAAGATACGCTCTAATTGCTTTTGCAGACATTTAACATTGTGCTGAATAGCTTCAACCGTTTGCAATTGACGTTCCTGCGTTTTACCGCTCGGGTCACCGATCATGCCGGTTGCACCGCCGACAAGAATAATCGGCTTATGGCCAGCCTGTTGGAAGCGGCGCAGTGTCAAGAACGGCAGCAAGTGACCAATATGCATGCTATCTGCAGTAGGGTCAACACCACAATACAAAGATGTTGCTTCCTTCTGTAGTTGTTCCTTTAAGCCTTCTTCATCTGTTTGTTGATAAATAATGCCTCTCCATTGCAAATCCTGAAGTAAATCCATTGTCATTCCTCCTATTAGTTAAAAACGCTAAACATAGTTTTTCATTTTCTTATGTGCCCGCATGAATCATTTTTCGACTATGTGCAGCAAATTGAACACAAAAAAGCCCCTTCACAAATATGAAGGGACGAATAAATCGCGGTACCACCCAACTTGCGGGATAAATCACATTTTCCCGCCGCTTAATTCCTTATAACGGTAAGGAACCGGCATACGCTACACAGCCTGCCCTCGGGGGCAAAGCCTTCACGAATGCTGCTACAGGAGGTAATTCATTAAACCGTTTGTGCCGGTTCACACCAAACCACCGGCTCTCTAAAACAGGGACGGATTAACTACTGGATTCCTGTCATTGCATCGCTTTTTAAATGAATAGATGATATGAAATTTTTATCATATTTATCCTGCCCTTGTCAAACCCATTTTAGACATCTTTCAGGTAATAATAGAATCTTTTATACGATTTTCCAACGATATGCTATAATGTACATGATTTCTTAGAGGAGTGTGAAAAATTGGAAGAAATATTCAACAAACTTAAAAAAGGGGCCCAATCCCTCTACTCATATGCAACGAAGCCAACGGTCAAGCGGAAAGCAAGCATCACATATCAAGTCGTCTGGAATTATGTTCTTATATTTATAATCGTCACCATCATTGGCATATTTTTTGCCGGCGGGGTCGGTGCAGGCTATTTTGCCTCCATTGTAAAGGATGAGCCTGTACGCAGCGAAAAACAATTAAAAAATAGTTTGCTAAATTACGAGGAAACATCGGAGATCTATTTCTCTGATAATGTGTATTTAGGAAAGCTGCGCACAGACCTTGAGCGCCAGGAAGTAAAGCTTGAGAATGTATCCGAACACGTGAAGAAAGCCTTGATTGCCACAGAGGACGCCTATTTCTATAAGCATGATGGTGTCGTACCAAAGGCTTTAATGCGCGCTGTCTTCCAAGAAGTGACTGGCTCAGCCGTCCAGACTGGAGGAAGCACATTAACCCAGCAGCTAATTAAGCAGCAAATCCTCACAAACGAGGTTTCATTCGACAGGAAAGCGAAGGAAATCTTATTGGCGATGCGCCTTGAGAAATTTCTAGAAAAGGATGAAATACTCGAATCCTATTTGAATATCTCTCCATTTGGCCGCAACTCATCCGGCCGAAATATTGCCGGAGTTCAAACTGCGGCACAAGGGATTTTCGGCGTTAATGCGAAAGATTTATCACTGCCGCAGGCTGCCTTCATTGCGGGATTGCCGCAAAACCCTTATTCCTACACACCCTTCACTCAATATGGGGAAGTGAAGGAGGATATAAGCCCGGGACTCAACCGAATGAAAACCGTGCTGAAACGGATGTACAATAATGGGGATATTACGAAAAAGGAATATGATGAGGCGCTAAAATATGATGTAAAGGCTCATTTAGCGAAAAGACAGCCTTCCTCCACAGAGCGCTATCCTTACTTAACGTATGAGGTAGAGAAACGAGCCATTGAAATCATGATGCCTATTCTCGCCAAGAAAGACGGATACAAGGCAAAGGATTTAAAGGAAGACGATGACCTTTATCAGCAATACTACAATCTTGCTGACCAAACAATCAGGCAAAACGGATATAAAATCCATACAACCATTGATAAAAAAATGTACGACAATATGCAAAAAGTCACGAAGAATTTCTCCTATTATCAAGGAACCCGCCCTGCGGAAAAAACAGACCCCGAAACAGGGGAAACTGTAATCGTCAATGAACCGATTGACACAGGAGCCATTCTGATTGAGAACTCAACCGGCAAAATTCTAAGCTTTGTCGGAGGACGTGATTTCGAGCGAGAGCAGCTGAACCATGCGACTGCGGCGGTCCGCTCCAACGGATCAACAATGAAGCCATTATTGGTGTATGCGCCAGCCATCGAGTACGGGGTCTCCTACCCTGCCAAGACATTGATTAATGCGCCGATAAACATCAATGGCTATAAACCTGGGAACTATGCTGGCGGCGGGATTACAGGGCTGACGACAGCAAGGGAAGCCTTGAAAAGGTCCTACAATATTCCGGCCGTGCTGCAATATAAGGAAATATTGAATCGCCGACCGGCAGAATACCTGAAAAAAATGGGCTTCAGTTCATTGATTGAAGCTGATTATACTAATCTATCGACTTCCCTTGGAGCCCTTGAAAGAGGAGTCACAGTTGAGGAAAACACCAATGCATTTGCCACATTCGCCAACGGCGGCGAATTCGTAGACGCGTATATGATTGAGAAAATCGAAGATAACGATGGAAATATCATCTTCGAGCATAAGTCAAAGGCAAAGAAAGTATTCAGTCCTCAAACGGCCTATCTGACACTAGACATGATGCGGGATGTCCTAAAATCTGGGACAGCAGCCGGAATCAATAACAAGCTGAAATTCTATAGTGACTGGGCCGGTAAAACCGGAACGAGCCAAAGCTTCCGTGATGCCTGGTTTGTGGCTACTAACCCAAATGTGACCTTCGGCGTCTGGATGGGCTATGACTCAAACGGATCAGTCGAAACGGGCGGGATGAGCTATTCCCAGCGGAACCAGAGCTTATGGGCCCAACTGATTAACTCAGCTTATGATGTTAATCCGAAGCTGATAGCTCCATCAAGCCAGCATCAAATGCCTGGCGGTATAGTGAAGAGATCTTACTGTATGCTGACGGGAACATTGGCTTCAGCTGCCTGTTCGAACGCCCAGCTGACCGTATCCGATTACTTTAACGCAAGCCATCTCCCTAAAGGAGGCGGCAATATGCCAACATCAAGTGAAAGCTATGTGTTCATTAACGGCAAGAAATATCTCGCCCATAAAGGAACACCTTCTGAGTTCACCGAAAAAGGTATCGCGGTAAGCTCGGACTTCTTTAACAGTATTGGCGGACAATATGTAATAGATAAATCGTCCATCATGCCGAAGGGAGATTCGTTCAAAAACCTGGTCGTCGGCGGTGCTACATTAAACGATAATGGAAAAGCGCCAGGAGCCCCAGCTGTTACAGCAAACGGCAAGTCCCTCAGCTGGAGCACGACAGGCGAGAATGATGTCATTGGCTACTATGTCTATCAAAACGGTAAAAAGGTCGCAGCCATCAAGGCAGACGACAGTAGAAGCTTCACATCAAGCGGAACAGGCAGCTACTATGTTGTTGCCGTAGATATTGCCGGCAATGTCTCAAAACCGTCCAATAAGATAGAATTTAAGACTGAAAAGAAAGCGGATGAGAAGAAAGAAGACAGTAAGAAAGAAGACAGTAAAAAAGAAGAGAAGGAAGACAATAAGAAAAAAGAAGAAAACAAACCAAACGCAAAGCCTAAGCCAGCTGAACAAACAAATGACGATGAAGCAGCAGATAAACCAGCCGATGATAAACCGGCTGATGATAAACCAGCTGATGATAAGCCGGCAGAAGCTGACGAACCTGCTGAAGCTGCAGAGCCAGCATCTGCAGAACCTAAAGAAGATGAAGCAGCTTAAGCATCTCTAAAAAGTAAAAAGCTGACCCAAGCTCCGTAACTTATACGGATATTCGGGTCAGCTTTTTTATTTTAATTGCCTGCCATGCCGCCGTCCCAATTCAACGACTATACGAGTTTGATGATATTAAAAGAACATCAACCAAATACGATTGATTTATTGTCTATGCGCAAGATAACTCCTCCGGCCTTTTCGCCGTTCAATTAAATGTGACTCAATTTTCTATCTAAAAGTTTTAGTTCCAGCGATTTAGGTCCTTTCTTAATTAGAAAGTATCTTTCTCTTGGTTCAGCTGCTCTTTTCAATCTGCAAGAAAAGACCATTTGATGTCCAGCAGCGCAAAATATAGCGGTTTAGCCCAATGGCTACTCCCCACCGGTTCAAACAATCGATAATATTTACTAACCTCTCCTCTTTGGCAACCTAAACTGAAACATGCTTCCCTTCCCGATTTGACTCTTCACCGTAATGGTTCCATGATGCTTTTCTACAATCCATTTTGCCATTGATAGTCCAAGTCCAGCATTTCCATTTTCCCTGCTTGTTCTTGCCGAATCAATGCGATAGAAGCGGTCCCATATTTTCTCCTGCTCCCTCTCAGCTATACCAATTCCATTATCTGATACTTCCCCGACAATATCATTTCCGTCCTCATAGAGCTTAATTTTGACATAGCCGTTCTCCTTGTTATAGGAAATCCCATTCATCATTAAGTTCATGAGCAAGCGCATCAGCAAGGTTTGGTCAGCTTCTATTTTCAACTCAGGCTGAATGTCTATTTCAACAGAACTGCCATTCTCGTCTGCCAGTTCCCGCATTTCCTCCGCAACAATTTCAGTCAGCTCACTCATATCAAAGAGCTCATATTGAATAGAAGCGTTCTTCTGATCAGTCCTTGCCAGTTGTAATAATTGATTAATCAGCTCTGACATTTTGGTCGACTGTCTGAGAATGGACTGAAGGGCTTCCTTCACTTCAGCTGGATGGTCAAGCTGGGTAAGGGCATATTCCGCTTGTGAAATGATGACAGAAGTCGGTGTTCGCAATTCATGCGACGCATCAGCCGTAAACTGCTTCTCATTCTCAAAGGATGTTTCCAGCCTTTCAAACATGCCGTTAAATGTATCAGCAAGCCCATGGATTTCATCCTTCGCACCAGACAAATGGATACGTTGAGATAAATCCTTTCCCTCCTTGATTTCATTGACAGCACGGTTCATTTCTTCTAGCGGCTTAAAGGCTTTTTTCGTAATCCAATACCCGCCGAATCCTGCCAATAGAATAAGGATCGGAATGGATATGAGGACAATCAGGAAGATGATATTCATTGTCTTCGAAAATGAATCGATAGACATCACGGCTCGTATCCAGACACTCTGCCCATCCTGCATCAGCTCATAATCGTACACCATCCATTCGGTTTGTTGGCTGACAACTGTTTGGATACGGTCATGAGCCAATCCGATTTCTTGATCAGTAAAGCCTGATGGCAGGCTGCCTTCCCGCAAGGTTCCAGCATTGTCATAAATTAAGATACTCACTCCATCGTCATAGAATTCAAAGTCATCATCCCGCTTGTAATGTCCATTCTGAAAGCGAATCTCTTCAACGCCATCAATGGCGGCTTCCTTTAATTGTTTCTCCGCTTGATAGGTAACTGCCTGTCCAGCGAACAGCCAAATAAATGCAAACACAAATCCCATAATAAGAATCATGAGGCCTGTGTACCAAATCGTTATCTTCATCTTGATTGATAATTTCTTCATGATTGGCCTCTCAATACATATCCAGCTCCGCGCACGGTCTGAATCAGCTTATGCTCATGCCCGCTATCAATCTTCTTACGCAAATAACGAATATAGACATCGATAATATTTGACCCGCCCTCATAATCATAATTCCAGACATGCTGTTCAATTTTCTCACGCGAAAGGACGATACCTTTATGACGAATCAAGTATTCTAAAATAGCAAATTCCTTGCTAGACAGCTCGATTTCATCATTCCCGCGCGTGACAGTGCGGGAATGGCAATCCACCTTTAAGTCATCTACTTGAAAGATATTTGACACAGCACCTAATGGCCTTCTTGTTAACACACGTATTCTTGCCAGCAGTTCATCAAAAGCAAATGGTTTCACTAAATAATCATCTGCTCCGCTATCAAGTCCCACGACCCTGTCTTCAATCGCATCCTTTGCCGTCAGAAGCAGAACTGGCATGGAATTTTCATCAGCACGAATCCTTCGTAGTACTTCAAGGCCATTGATTTGTGGAATCATAATATCTAATAGAACACAATCATACTCTGCCATAGAGATATAATGAAGGGCATCTGCTCCATTATCAACCGCATCTACACTGTAATGCTCCGCACTCAGTCTTTTTAACAATACCTTCCTTAGATCTGGTTCATCCTCTACTATGAGAATCCTCATGTAAAGACCCCCTTACTAATATCCTTATCTTCATCATACCATTCCTGCATTAAGGGAAGATGAAAACAAAAAATCCGGAACCGGAATCCACGTTATATTTTTTCACTATATTAATCTTCCTTTAATCTTTCCTGTTTATGATGAAGATGAGGAGGAAAAGAGAAAGAAACAAATCATTTATTCAGCTTTAGGATTTCCTCCATTTATGCTGGCCATGCCAAGCGAAAGGAATCCTATGACCATACAAGCTCTTATAAAGAGTAAATAATAAAAACGGAGGTAGAATACCATGAAGGAATCCATTAAAACAATACAGGAGAAAATGAAAAACAAGAAAAAGGCCATTATCCTTACAGTAAGCTCCATCGCAGCGCTTGGTCTTATTCTGATTGGGGGTTATGCCGGATTAGGCTATTATTATGCGAAGCAAAATAATCATTACACAGAAAGCCAAGCAAAGGAGATTGCCCTTTCTTATGTGGATGGTGAAGTCCTTACAGTCAAGAAGCATATTGAAATGGAGGATAACCCAGCTAAATCCGAATATGAATATGAAGTTGAGGTAAAAACGGCGGATAACCTTCTTCAAGAGGTCACCATCAGTGCCCGTACTGGAACGATTGAAATAGATGATTGAATATTGGGATGAAAAACAAACCAGCCTGTCAGCATGACAGGCTGGTTTGTTTTTCTTTTAATCCTCCATGGTCGATAAATCACCTGTTGGCAATTCCAGCTCCCATGCTTTTAAGACTCGTCGCATAATCTTACCGCTTCTTGTCTTCGGAAGCTTCTCTTTAAACTCAATCTCACGCGGAGCCGCATGTGCCGCCAATCCCTTCTTCACAAACTGACGAATCTCTTCAATCAGTTCATCAGACGGCTCATAGCCTGACCTCAAGGCAATGAATGCCTTGATGATTTCTCCTCGGACCGGATCAGGCTTGCCGATTACACCTGCCTCAGCAACAGCTGGATGCTCCACTAGCTTAGATTCCACTTCAAATGGCCCAACGCGTTCTCCTGATGTCATGATTACATCATCGATTCTTCCTTGGAACCAGAAATATCCGTCTTCATCCATGTATGCTGAATCACCTGATACGTACCAGCCTGAAGGCATGAAATAGGATTCATACTTCTGCTGGTTATTCCAGATTTGGCGCATCATAGACGGCCAGCCTTTTTTGATGGCGAGATTGCCCATGCGGTACGGCGGAAGCTCATTGCCTTGGTCATCCACGATGGCAGCAACAACACCCGGAATTGGTTTCCCCATAGATCCAGGCTTAATTTCCATGCATGGATAATTACAAATAAGCTGGGCACCTGTCTCAGTCATCCACCATGTGTCATGAATCCGTTTATTAAATACCTTCTGTCCCCACTTAATGACCTCTGGATTAAGCGGCTCCCCGACACTTAATACATGGCGCAGGCTCGAGAGGTTATATTTCTTGACAATCTCATCCCCTGCCCCCATCAGCATACGAAAAGCAGTCGGTGCGCTGTACCAAACACTGACATGGAACTCTTCAATTGTTTCATACCATGCTTCCGGCGAGAATCTGCCGCCGGTGACAACGGATGAAGCCCCATTGAGCCAAGGTGCAAATATTCCATAAGCTGTACCTGTTACCCAGCCCGGGTCAGCGGTACACCAATAGACATCCTCTTCTTTTAAATCAAGCACCCATTTTCCTGTCTGTAAATGCTGGATCATCGCATTATGCGCATGAAGGACCCCTTTCGGCTTGCCGGTAGATCCGGATGTGTAATGAAGAATCAATCCATCCTCTCTGTCTACCCATTCAATCTCAAGCTCCTTTGAAGCTCCCTTGAACTTACTAAGGAAATCAATGTATTTCCCCTTCTCCTCGACATTCTCGCCCACGATGAATATATGCTTTAGATGCGGCAGGTCATCTGCGGGAATTCTCCCTGCAAGCTCAGGTGTCGTCACAATAACGCTTGCCTCGCTGTCGGCAAGCCGGTCCTTCACAGCACCCTCCATGAATGCCTCGAAAAGAGGACCAATGATGGCGCCAAGCTTAATCGCTCCAAGCGCTGCAAAATATAATTCAGGTGTTCGAGGCATGAAGATAAATACCCTGTCTCCCTTTGATACATGTCCATATTCTTTCAATACATTTGCAGCCTGATTCGATAAATCCTTCATTTCACTGAACGTATACTTTTCAAAACGGTTAGGGTCCTTATAATAGAGTGCCACCTTGTTGCGCCGGAATGTCTCAACATGCCGATCAATTGTTTCATAAGCGACATTGAGCTTTCCAGTTTCATGCCAGGAAAATTCCTTTTCGACTTCCTTCCAGTCAAAATGATGATAGGTTTCCTCATAATCAGCTAAATTATATTGACCCTTTTCGACAGAAAGCGCTTCCAGTTTCATTGACCATTACCCCCTCGTTTAGTGTAAAGATATTCCTAGTATAGTATAAAACCCAATTTATCTCAATTTTTTAAAAATTTGATAACTTAAGGAAATATGTTACAATTTTGAGTAGTGCCATGCTGAATGATTGATTACCAGTCTAGAAAATTTATGTAAGCGCTTTATATCACCTAGGTCCTCTCATAAATGCTCTGCTGACGTAAAAAGTTCAAATCCATGCCCAAAAGCAATCGATAAAGTACTGTATAATAACGTTATTAAGTGACCTAGGTGGTGTATGAATGGAACATAAAAAAACGTATTACAAGAGAACCTTGGATACTCCCCGCGGGCCGCTCATCATTGAAGGCCCAGTGACAGGTGATACCCTGAAGGAACTCAAATTTCATGAAGGCCTTGTCGCATTTCGAATACCAGAAAAACAGCATAAAGCCTTAATCCAAATCAGCGACCTGCCTGAGGGCAGGATTATTATAGCAAGAGATGAAGACACCATTGTCGGCTATGTAACTTATCTTTATCCAGACCCGCTTGAAAGATGGTCTGAGGGAAAGATGGAGGATTTACTCGAGCTGGGTGCGATTGAAGTAATCCGGGAATATCGGGGCGCCTCTGTCGGGAAGAACTTGCTTCAGGTCGCTATGCTGGATGATTATATGGAGAATTATATTATTATTACTACCGAATATTATTGGCATTGGGATTTAAAAGGAAGCGGCTTGAATGTTTGGGATTACCGCAAAATGATGGAGCGTATGATGAGTGCGGGAGGTCTTGAGTGGTATGCAACAGATGACCCGGAGATCTGCTCCCATCCGGCAAACTGCTTAATGGCCCGAATAGGAAAGAATGTCAGTAACGAAAGCATCCAAAGGTTTGATCAATTAAGGTTTATGAACCGGTATATGTATTAAGACATCACCTTTAATGAGGAGGCACGCTCTGTGATTATTGAAGATATCATGATTAAAGATGTTATTACGCTCACGCAAGACGCCACCATCGAACAAGCCATTGAGACCGTTAAAGAGAAGAAAATCCGGCATATTCCGATTATTGATGATCATCAGAATCTTGTCGGCCTTTTATGTGATGTCGATATTCGTTCGGCCACTCCCTCTATCTTCCGCATAGATGAATACAAGGAAGATTTATTGAGACCAGTCAGTGATATTATGGTCAAAGATGTCCTCACCGCCCACCCGCTCGATTTCGTCGAGGAAATTGCCTATACCTTTTACGATCAAAGGATCTCCTGTATGCCTGTTGTCAGCGACAATAAATTGATTGGTATCGTGACAGAAACAGACCTTCTTCATACATATGTGGAGTTAACCGGTGCAAATCAGCCAGGCTCCCAAATTGAAGTCAAGGTAAAAAACAGACCGGGGACATTGAGCCAAATAGCGGCCATCATTAAGAAGCATAATGCGAATGTAAACAGCATTTTCATTTATCCGTATAAAGATGAACCGGCAAGCAAGGTTCTCGTCTTAAGAGTTCAGACAATGAATCCCGCCAAAATCATTAACAGCTTCTCCGAGGAAGGTTTTGAGGTCATTTGGCCTGCCGGGCCGGAGATGGAGTCATGAAAGAGGCTTCCTTTGTTTACTCACCAGAAATGCAAGGCTATAAATTCAATGATACACATCCATTTAATCAACGAAGATTACAGCTGACTGTTGATTTGCTCGAACAGATTGGGGCACTCAAACTCGAGAACTGCATCAAGCCTAGAATGGCCACAGACGAAGAGCTAATGCTTGTCCATGATGAGGATTATATCCAAGCAATCAAGCAGGCTGGAGAAGGGAAGCTTGACCCAGATACAGGCCTCAATTATGGAATCGGAACAGAGGATACGCCCATTTTCCCTAATATGCACGAAGCAAGCGCCCTGCTCGTCGGAGGGACGCTCGCTGCTGTGGATGAAGTCCTGCAAGGACGCTCTCGGCATGCTGTCAATCTTGGGGGAGGCCTGCATCACGGATTCAGGGGAAAAGCCTCGGGCTTTTGCATCTATAATGACAGCTCGGTTGCCATCAAGTATATGAAGGAGAAATATCATGCACGTGTGCTTTACGTTGATACAGATGCCCACCATGGAGACGGTGTACAATGGACATTCTACGATGACCCGGATGTCTGCACTCTCTCTATTCATGAGACAGGGCGGTATCTCTTCCCTGGAACAGGCAATATCAATGAACGCGGAAATGGGAAAGGTTATGGCTTCTCCTTTAATGTCCCGCTCGATGCATTTACAGAGGATGAGTCCTTTCTTGAAAGCTACGAGCTTGCCTTACGGAAAGTAATCGAATATTTTAAGCCGGATATCATTCTTACGCAGAATGGAGCGGATGCCCATTATTATGATCCGTTAACCCATTTATCAGCTACCATCCGGATTTATGAGCATATCCCACGGCTTGCTCATCAGCTGGCACATGAATACTGTGACGGCCGCTGGATTGCTGTCGGCGGAGGCGGATATGATATTTGGCGTGTCGTCCCGCGGGCATGGTCAAGAATCTGGTTAGAGATGGCAGATTTCCCTCCTCCCTCCGGCAGACTCCCGCAGGAATGGCTGGATAAATGGTCACCCCTGTCACCAGTGACCTTGCCACTGACATGGGAGGACCCGCCGGATTTGTACAAGCCTATTCCAAGAAAGGCCGAAATCACAGAGAAAAACAGAAAAACATTGGAGCAAGCGCTCTACCCCATCCAAAGAACCACCACCCAAGAATAATAAGATAGGAATGAATCATAAGGATGCCACATCATAGAAAACAAAAAAGCTGAACCAAATGTTTATTGTCATAAACAAGGTTCAGCTCTTTTTTAGTTCTTTGTGGAGTCTCTAAGCTCCAAGCGATGCGGAAGAATGACGGAGGACTCTTCCACTTCCTCTTTATTCATCAACTTTGTCAATAGACGCATGGATACTGCGCCAATATCATACAATGGCTGTACAACTGTCGATAGACGAGGACGTACCATTAATGACAAGCGTGTATTATCCGAGCTGATTACTTCAAGCTCCTCAGGAATCTTTATGCCCCTGTCATAGGCAGCGTGAATGATTCCAAGCGCCGCTTCATCAGAGCACACATAAATAGCTGTTGGTCGTTCGTTCAGTTCAGCCAGCTGGTTTAAGGCTTCAATTCCGCTGTCATAAGTAGAATCCGTTTCAACCACGTAATCTTCACGGAATGATAGACCTGCCTTATCTAAGGCTTCATGATATCCAGGAACGATTTTCTTGCTTGTAATCGCATCCGTTACAGGACCAGTCACCACGGCAATGCGCTCATGTCCATTCTCTTTAAAGAATGCAACCGCATCCATGACCGCCTGTTTATAATCGATATTAACGGATGGTATTTGCTCCGTATCCTCAACAGTTCCGGCTAAAACGACTGGAACAGGAGATTTTTTCAACTCTTCAATATGCTCGTCTGTAATGTTTGAGCTCATGAAGACAACTCCGTCCACTTGTTTGCCCAGCATCGTTTGGATTAAATGCAGCTCTTTTTCTTGATTGGAGTCAGAGTTGCTAAGGATAATATTATATTTATACATAGTCGCAATATCCTCAATCCCTCTTGCCAATTCCGCATAGAAGATGCTTGAAATATCCGGGATGATGACCCCAACTGTTGTTGTTTTCTTGCTCGCCAATCCTCTTGCAACCGCATTCGGACGATAGCCTAGCCTTTCAATAACTTCATTTACTTTCTTACGTGTTGCTGGTTTCACATTTGGATTCCCGTTGACAACACGCGAGACCGTTGCCATGGAAACATTCGCTTCACGGGCAACGTCATAGATGGTAATATTCATTTTTATACACCGCCCAATTCATCAATTAACTTTCTACAATAGTATTAGAGAAAAAAGTAACCAATAGTATATTATTATTCTTATGATACTCTAACACGCCGTTTCCTGCAAATAAACATAATTACCCACGATAAAATTATTGTATACTTAGCTTCCCCCAATGAAAAGAGAATAATATCATTCAGGAAAAAAAGAACTGCCTTCTACCGGCAGTTCTTTCTTCAATATTATATTCTAATACCAGAATGCTGACTAAATGGCTGAACCGCTTTTACGAATTCATCAAATTGTTTTAAGTCCATTTGCTGAGCCGAATCTGATAAGGCAACGGCTGGATCTGGATGAACCTCTGCCATGACACCGTCTGCTCCAATGGCTAGAGCAGCTTTGGCTGTTGGAATTAATAAATCTCTTCTTCCAGTTGAATGCGTAACATCGACCATAACCGGTAAATGCGTTTCCTTTTTCAAAATCGGAACAGCGGATATATCAAGCGTGTTGCGTGTCGCTTTCTCATAGGTGCGGATACCGCGTTCACAAAGAATAATATTACCGTTCCCTTGAGACATGATATACTCAGCTGCATTTATGAATTCCTCAATGGTTGCTGCAAGCCCCCTCTTCAACAGGACAGGCTTATCAACGGCTCCCGCTGCCTTCAGCAATTCGAAGTTCTGCATATTACGTGCGCCAATTTGGATGACATCAATATAATTGACCGCAACCTCAATATCAGCTGGATTGACGATTTCACTAATGACAGCCAAATCATACTCATCTGCCACTTTTTTGAGAATCTTCAGCCCTTCCACTCCAAGCCCTTGGAAATCATAAGGAGATGTACGCGGTTTATAAGCACCGCCTCTCATTAGCTTGAACCCTTTATCTTTAATGGCCTTAGCCACCGTAGCCACCTGTTCGTATGATTCAACTGCGCATGGTCCGAATACAAAGGAAGCTTCACCATTGCCGACCTGATGGCCTTTCAAGGTAATAACCGTATCCTCCGGCTTTTTCTTGCGCGAAACCAACAAGGCTTTACGATGGTCATCCTCCTGAAGCTCTAAGCTAGCCTTGAAGATTTCCTTGAAGATGTGCTCAATCGTAGACCGTTCAAATGGTCCATCATTGTTTTCGATGAGTGTATTGAGCATTTCTCTTTCCCTGACAGGATCATATCGGTGCTGGCTTTGCTTGCCTTTTACTTCCCCGATTTTTTGTACGATTCTTCCCCGCTCATTAATGAGATTCAATAATTGCAGATTTAAGCTGTCCAGTTGTTCTCTTAATTGATCCATCTCTTTATTACTCAAGTACAATCATCCTTTCTGTTTTGCAAAGCGGCTTAACAATGACCGGAATCATCGGTAAGAAAAAAGTAGAGTTAATGCCAAAATGTTCTATTATTCAGTATAATTTAACTTATTATAACGGATTAAGCCGTGATTGTCACGAAAAAAATCTACACCGCTTTTAAGCGTTAAAGTATTGAAATGAATAGATAGTAAAAGCCGGTATGGATATCCCCATACCGGCATTCATTTATTTAGAGTATTCCAACACAGCCTTTTCCAACTTCTCTGCCGTTATCTGTTGATGAGAGGCATCCCATACAGGCTTGCCATTGTGGAAAAGGATAGCTTGCGGTGATTCATGCTTAATGCCTGTTATTTCAGCTACATGATTGGAGAGTGGCCTTGCTTCCTGTACAGCCAAATAGGCTGTAGGAATATCTTGATGTACTTCCGTAAATTTCGTATATTCACCAAAGGCAGCCAAACTGATTGGACATGTGAGGCTGTGCTTTATGAATAGGAATAAATCACGCTCTAAAAATGGAGCAAATTCATTCTCATTGGATACTTTGTTCATCCCTTATCCCCTTCCGCATCTTTCATGTATGATAGATTATCGTTAATAAGGTTTATTTCTTGTCCGTATCCTTGTCTTTGGATGTATTCGTTTCTACCTTTACGGATTTAATCGTGCTGGAAGCGGCAGCAGTCGTTCCTGATGAGGCATTTCCGCTTGCTGTGGAAGAAAATCCTGTTTCGTTAGACGCATAGGTTTCCTCTTCTGCACGGTCTTTATCACTGATGGCTTCAGCACCCTCGTAAACATCGTCAGGTGAATCAACTGCAATATTTGTTTGCATGCCTGGTGTTGTCATATCCATATTGGATGTTTCTTCAGATGTCATATCCTCATTTTTCTTACTAAGCTTCGTTTTCACGGCATCTTTTATCGGCGCGCTTTTCTCCTTAGCTACAGAAATCCATTCAGTTCCTTTTTCTTGAGCTGTTTGCTTCCATGCAGAACCCTTCTCAGTTGCTGTCTGCTTGAAGGCATTCCCTTTCTCCATTAAAGCGCTGCTTTGCTCAGAAAGATCTCCTCGCAGTTCTTTTCCTGACTTTGGAGCGAGGAATAAAGCTGTTGCTGCGCCAACTATTCCTCCCACAAGTGCTCCTAGGACAAAATTGCTTGAAGACATCCCTTCATCTCTTTTCGTATTGTTTGTTTTGTTTGCTAGATCACTTTTACCCATTGTTCATTTCTCCTTCCAATGATTAATTTATGAATGAGAACGCTGATATCTGGTTTCTGCTGCTGGTACTGGGAGGGATTCTTGAAGGATTTCCTGCTGCTGTTCAGCTTCTCTCTCTGCTTTCTTAGCCTTCCATTTATTAAATAGCTCAATACACACATTACCCCATTGAACAGCTTGGGCAATCTTCGGGTTATGTTCATTTGCTGCGATTTGTACACGGTCTGTTACTTGGTCAATCGTTTCATTAACCTTTTGAATGGAACCGCCGACACCTTTGACTGCATCAACCACCGTATTCAGGCTTTCAGATTTCACTTGAAGATCTTCAGCCAGCGCGTTTGTTTTGTGAAGTAAAAGGGTTGTTTCAGTTGTGATTCCCTGCATTTGCGTTTCTAAACCTTCCAATGTCCCGGAGACGCTCTCCATTGTCGTCTGCAGGGCTTTTAAGGTCTTGGAGAGATAAATAACCAATACCATAAAAGCAATGGCGATGAGCGCTACGCTCAAATACAAAATAATTTCCATTCCACATTCACTCCATCTCTAAAATATACTTAATTTCATACCCCTTACTGTCTCATTTAAACTATAAAGGATTTTTATCCATAAAGGCAATGAGGCTTTCAATTTTAATATTTAGGATAAACTGCGTTACAATGATACTATGCGTAAATGGAAAGGAGAAAAACAATGAGAGACCCAAGAATCCAGCAATTAGCCCATAATTTGATCAATTATTCCGTTGATCTGCAAAAGGGCGAAAAAGTCTTAATTGAAAATATCGGCATTCAGCCAGAGCTAGTTAAAGCATTGGTGCAGGAGGCTTATAAGGCAGGAGGATACCCGTTCGTCACGACGAAAGACCCATCCATTGAACGATCATTGCTTCTCGGTGCGACAGAAGAGCAATATAAAATGGTCGCACAGTTCGAATCAGCTGTCATGAAGGAGATGGATGCATACATAGGACTTCGTGCAGGAGATAATATTTCAGAACTTTCAGATGTCCCATCTGAGAAAATGAAAATATTCAGCAAATCCATTACACAGGATGTCCATCTCGGCATTCGTGTTCCGAAAACAAAATGGGTCGTGCTCCGTTACCCGACAAATTCAATGGCCCAATTAGCGAAAATGAGTACAGAAGCCTTTGAAGATTTCTACTTCAATGTATGTAATTTAGACTATGAAAAAATGGCCGAGGCAATGGAAGGTCTTGTAAATCTTATGAACCAAACTGATCAGGTCCGCATCACAGGCCCTGGAACCGACCTTACTTTTTCTATCAAGGATATTCCGGCAGTTAAATGTGCGGGCCGCCGTAATATTCCTGACGGTGAGGTTTACACTGCTCCTGTACGTGATTCCGTGAATGGAACCATTACGTATAATACGCCTTCTCCTTACCAAGGCTTTACCTTTGAGAATGTACGTCTTACCTTTGAAAATGGCAAAATTATCAAAGCTGAGGCAAATGATACCGAGCGTATCAATCAAATTTTCGATACTGATGAAGGGGCAAGATACGTCGGCGAATTCGCTATTGGCGTAAACCCGTTTATCACAGAGCCGATGCAGGATATTCTTTTCGATGAGAAAATCGATGGAAGCTTCCACTTTACCCCTGGCCAATGCTATGAGGAAGCGTATAATGGCAATCAATCAAGCATCCACTGGGATCTTGTCAATATTCAGCGCAAGGATTACGGCGGCGGAGAAATCTACTTCGACAACCAATTGATCCGCAAGGACGGCATCTTTGTTCATCCTGATCTCTTAGCCTTGAATCCAGAAAACCTGAAATAAAAAATGACCCTCCAGATATGCTGGAGGGTCTTTCTTATTAGTTTGTAATTAAATTCTCGTAAGCTGCCTGAACCTTTTGAATATCCCCTGCCCCCATGAACAGCAACACGCCGTCCGGGTGGTTTTTCAACACAGATGGATCATCCTCTTGAATGATTTCAGCTCCATCAATCTTCTCACATAAATCCTTAACGGAGAGCTTGCCGTTCAATTCACGTGCTGAACCGAAGATTTCACATAAGTAAACCTTATCTGCCTCAGCAAGTACCTCAGCGAAATCATCCAGGAATTTCTGTGTTCTTGAGAATGTGTGCGGCTGGAATACAGCTACAACCTCACGACCTGGATATTTTTGACGAGCTGAATCAATCGTTGCTCGGATTTCTGTTGGATGATGAGCATAATCATCAATCAGGATTTGGTTATCGACCTTCTTCTCGGAGAATCTTCTCTTCACGCCATTAAAGGTTAACAGGCGTTCCTTGATGACTTCCACGTCAATTCCTTCATAATGGCATAATGCAATAACGGCTAACGCATTTAAGACGGTATGACGGCCGAACATCGGGATGGTGAACGTCTCATAGTAATTATTGCGCACATGCACATCAAACGTTGTGCCTAGTTCAGAAGTCACGATATTTTTGGCCTGGAAATCGTTCTCCTCGTTAAGTCCATAAAAAATAACCGGAACTTTCGCTTGAATCCTCTGAAGCTGTTCATCATCTCCGCAAGCGATGATTCCCTTTTCGACTTGAAGGGCCATCTCTTGGAAGGCTGAGAACACATCCTCCAGATTAGAAAAATAATCAGGATGATCAAAATCAATATTCGTCATGATCGCATAATCAGGCTGATAGGATAGGAAATGACGGCGGTATTCACAGGCTTCGAATACGAAATATTTCGAATCAACCTGCCCCTTGCCTGTGCCATCCCCAATTAAGAAGGATGTAGGCTCCGCGCCGCTGATGACATGCGCCATCAATCCAGTAGTAGATGTTTTGCCATGCGCACCTGTGATGGCGATGCTGACGAACTTTTTAATAAAATCTCCAAGGAATCTAGGGTAACGGATAACCGGCAGCCCTAATTCAAGAGCTCTCACAATTTCGTCGTGACTGTCTGGAAAAGCATTTCCAGCAATAACAGTCATACCTGGTTCAATATTTTCTTTGTTAAACGGCAAAATTTTAATGCCGGCTTTTTCTAAAGCTGCCTGGGTGAAAAAACGTTTCTCATAATCGGAACCTTGTACTTGGTATCCCATATCATGCAGGATTTGGGCGAGTGCACTCATCCCCGATCCTTTTATCCCTACGAAGTGATAAACTGTCATAGAATGAACCTCCAACAAACGTCTATCCTGTATAACAGTATATGACGGTTTCATTTTTTTGCTATTTTCGGCTCTTTAAGCCTTTCATGCAGATTTCTTATTTAAAGTGGACGTACGAAAACACATAATAAATCACCATAGAATAATAACACAACTTGTATGATTATAAACCTATTAGATGATTTAGTACACTTTTTCTTTCCTTCCTCTTTTTTAGAGGAACAATTTTACTTTATATCCTTTATTCTATCCAAAGAGTTGATTGATTTATCTCGATTTTGCTCACCTTTCTTTACAATCTGCAAAATCTTATGGGGCTTCCTTTCTGACAAAGGAACCCCCAAAGATTAGGCAAGACTTTAATAAGGCAGGTGAGAGTCCTGGATAGCTTCTAAATCTGCCTGTGAAATGAGGACCTCTCGAGGCTTGCTTCCTCTTGCCTCTGACAGAACACCTTCCCGTTCCATAATATCAATCAATCTTGCAGCTCGATTGTATCCGATTCGGAAACGGCGTTGGATGCTTGAAATAGAGGCACCTCCCATTTCAACCGCGAATTCACACACTTCAAAATAGAGTTCATCCTTTTCTTCCTGCACATCCGCATGCTTGAGCAAGTCAGACGGTTCAAACATGTAATTCGGTTTCGCATGGCTTTTTACATACTCAACAACCTGCTCGATTTCATCATCTGTCACAAAGGTCCCCTGCAAACGAACCGTTTTCGATGTGCCATTTTCCAGGAAGAGCATATCTCCTCGGCCTAACAGCTTCTCTGCGCCGCCTTGGTCGAGAATCGTTCTTGAATCTACCTGAGAGGACACCGAGAAGGCAATCCGCGTTGGAATATTCGCCTTGATTAATCCAGTAATTACATCCACTGATGGCCGTTGTGTCGCCACCAGTAAATGAATACCGCACGCCCTCGCCTTTTGTGCAATTCGGCAAATGGCTTCTTCCACATCAGCAGGAGACATCATCATCAAGTCCGCAAGCTCATCAATAATGATGACCAAGTATGGGAGCTTATGCTCAAGTTGGCCGGATTCAACAGCCTTTTGATTATATCGGACAATATCTCGTGCCCCGGAGTGAGCAAAGAGCTCATAGCGCCTGTCCATCTCCTCCACCGCCCATTTCAAGGCTGCTGTTGCCGCCTTCACATCCGTAATTACAGGGGCAGCCAAATGTGGAATATGATTATACGGAGCAAGTTCGACCATTTTCGGGTCAATCAATAGCAGCCGGACATCACTCGGATTGGCTTTATACAATAAGCTCACTAAGATGGAGTTGATAAACACGCTTTTACCTGATCCGGTAGAGCCAGCCACCAAGCCGTGCGGCATTTTCTTCAAGTCTGTCACAATCGGGTTACCTGAAATATCAAGACCGACTGCCGTTGTCAGCGGTGAATCTGACTGCAGGAATACATCCTCCTCCAGCACTTCCCGCAAATAGACAGGGCGAGTGCGCAGATTCGGAATCTCAATGCCAATCATTCGCTTACCAGGAATAGGCGCCTCTATACGGATATCCTTTGCGGCAAGGGAAAGCTTCAAGTCATCACTCAAATTCGTGATTTTGCTTACCTTAACGCCCGGTTCCGGCTGGACCTCAAATCTTGTAACAGAAGGTCCTTGATAATAAGCAAATACCTTTGCTTTTACATTGAATTGTTCAAGAGTCTGATCGAGCAATTCCGCCTGCTCAGCCAGCCAATCAGAATCCTCCTGAACAGCCATTTTCGGCTTCAGGATGGAAATATCCGGGTAGCTGTAGGATTCATTTTGTTTTTTTTTATCTGCCAGGATGGCCGGCTCCTGTGATGTCTGTTGAGGTTTCTCCTCTTTTCTGCCAGCCATTCTTGCCTTATCCTGTTTCAGCATCAGAACATTGAATGGGATATGCTTTCTCCGCTCCTCAATTCTTCGCGCCCGCTCTGCTTTGCGGTCCTCATCTTCGCCAATTCCAGAAGTAATGACTTCGAGCTTCGGCTCCGCGGCACTCTCATCCTGAGCAGGATTCTCTTGCTCTGCCTCTACAGGGGTTTCACTTACAGACTCAGCCTTTTCTTCGGCAGCCTCATTAACGGCCAAGGAGAGGTCAAATACCGGCTTTTCCGTTATCGGCTCCTTCTCAGGTCCATTAGCAGGGACAGCATCCGTCATGGACGGAGCATCCTCTTCTGAATCAGCTGTCTCAAGTGGATCCATGCTAAGTGCGGAAACGGGCATTTCCGCAGCTGTAACATCTTCTTCAGCCGGCAGGTTAGAATACGCTGTATCTGCTGCTTCTTCAACAGACAGCTCATTCATTTCCAGAACAGCCTCTTCTTCCCTGACCTCAAGGTTTGTCCCCTCTTCAGCAGGCTGTTCTGCCCCTGACAGTTCAACGGATACAGATGACTCTTCTAAATCGACATTTTTCTCCTCTTCAGTCCGATCCAAGATGATTGCTTTCTCCTCAGGAATGATTTCAACTGTGTCCTTAGCTTCAGGCTGTTCTGCCCCTGACAGTTCAACGGATACAGATGACGCTTCTAAATCGACATTCTTCTCCTCTTCATTCCCACCAGAGATCATTGTTGTCTCATCGGCAATGATTTCAGCTGGTTCCTTAGCTTCAGACTGTTCTGCCCCTGACAGTTCAACGGATACAGATGACTCTTCTAAATCGACATTTTTCTCCTCTTCAGTCCGATCCAAGATAATTGCTTTCTCCTCAGGAATGATTTCAACTGTTTCCGTAGCAGCAGACTGTATAAACAGGCCATTTTCAGCAAGGTCTTGATTCGTATTCTCTACTTCAACGAGCTTCTCATCGTTTCGCAGGTCATTAGTAGGGATTGCAGTCTCCTCAGCAGGGTCAGCCGCGATTTCCTCATGGAAAAGCTGGTTTTCCCGCTTAATAAGAGCCATTTCCTCTTCTGTAGCGAGACGCTCATCCTTCCATTCTTGGCTTTGGTCTTCCGGCAGAGGTCCAGTCACAGACATTGTCTGCTTTTCAGCTGAATCTGCCCCTTTTCCTCTCATTAAGGCCAATACAGAATCAAGGGTGGGCTGTGAGGACAGCTCATATTCAACGGTCTTCTGCTTCTTCGTACCAGCCTGTCTATTTTGGAACCCATAGATAGGGGATGGGATTTCTGTTCTCCTGAATGGTGTTTTGTTAGGCTGAACAGTCGTTGTTACGTTTTTTTGCCTTGTCACCTTCAGCGGTTTCCGTAATGGGGGAAGCGGCTGCTCTTCAATGGCTGAGGCAACAGGAGCCCATTCCCTCCCGTCGCTATGCATTTGTTGACCTTCCACCTTCTGCTTTTTCTTCCGTTCATTCAATCGCTTGATTTCTTCATCCGAGATCATCGGGAATTTAAAATTATCTTTTGGATATTTATATTGTATTTTCGTTTCTATTCCAGTCTCTATATCAGCCGGCGGCTTGCTTTGCTTATTCTTAGGCTTTTGCGGCTTTGGTTCTTGGTCATATGCTTCAACTTCATCCTCTTCGTCATCATGAAACCAATCAACAATCTTTTTGAAAAAGCTCATACCTTTCCTCACACTTTCTTTATTCATGATAAGTCTTTATTTTATCAAAAAATTCATGTTTTTAAGGGGATTTCCTATGAATTAGTAGCATTTTCCTATACTATTAGTTGTCTTCCACGGGTCTGTTCTTCGCAAGAATGAAGATTGGCTCTAATTCCCCATCCTCATACAAAAATGGCAGTGCGGTAATTGGAACATTTCCATTTGTGAAGAAATGCATATTCATCTGGGCTAATATATCGTAACCGGCACTATTTTGGATATCTGCAATAATCAACACATCCTGATGCGGGACAGCAACAGCCATCGCGCCCTTCATGCCATCCTTGTATTTCCTCAGCTCAGAATCCATTAAAATACGGGAGGCATCATAGCCATCATTATGGTTGATGAAATAAAAATCATTGCCCCTGACTGTATCCTTCTTAGCTTCAACTGGAAGAGAACGGACATTGAACATGGCAATCGTGCGAATCATCTCTTTGTCCCATTTCTCCTTCTCCATCAATTCTTCATCAATTAAACGGTATGTATTGCCTAGATCAACCGCATAATAGATGCGTGTTTCGGCTGTATGTTCATCCGTTACAAATGGAATGCCCTCTTTTGCCTCTTCGGGGAAAGAGGTAGAGCGAATGACCGGAAAGATCTTTTTCTCATTTCCGTGAAGAGCATGCTCCTTACCCATAACCTTTAAGGATTCCTCAGCGTAATAAACAATCTCATCTATTGCTTTATCGCCTGATTGATCAAATTTGGCCAAGAGCGGGGATAAAGCCACCGTAATGCCTTTTTTCGTTTCTTTATCTTCTATCCTAAGTTCTTCCTGTTCTTGATTATATGAAAAGGTTCTCGCACCTTTAGAGAGTTTTTCCATGAGTATGTTCTTCATTTTCGTTGTTGTCATCTTCATCATGATTCCTCCTTATAGATAACTATAGCGTACTTTCACTTATTTTTCTTGAATGCATGGCAATTTGTTTCCATCTTTCTCGTTATCTTCTCTTTTAGGATATCCTCTAAACTTAACATATTGGTTTTTATCGCCAACAAGCGAAATATGGGGCTGTCGGTAAGCCTCATCCAGCACTTCCGGCCGGCATCTGCGTCCACTGATTCCGCAGGAGTCAACTGCTGAAACGTTAACTGGCAGTATTCTACTATCTTGATTTATCTGTAATAGAGCGAAAATAAAAAAAGACTCCCATTCGGGAGTCCTATTTTATCACAATGAAGCAATGAATTCCTCAATTTGCTCCCGTGTCTTCCGGTCCTTATTGACATATCTGCCTAATTCGCGACCTTCCTCAAAGGCAACGAAACTCGGGATGCCGAATACGTCCAATTGGATGCACAAATCCAAGAATTGATCACGATCTACATAAACAAAGGTAAATTCCGGGTTTGCTGCGGCCACATCGTCAATGAATGGGTCAATGAACCGGCAATCCGGGCACCAGTCAGCGGAAAACAGAAAGATTGTCTTGCCGTTTCCTTTCAATTCCTCATATTGCTCCATGCTTTCAAGTTTCTTCATCCTAGTTCCTCCATTCCACCGGGTCGGTATTGTATAAATACTATACCCAAAAACAGGCTGGTTGGCTATTCCAAGGTCACGTTTTTTGTTTCTTTGCCCAAGAAGAGAACCGCGAGCATTCCGATAAGAATGGAAATACCAAAGATTAAGAAGATGGTTTCAATCGATGTTTCATTAGCCAGCAGACTTCCGACAAGAAGCGGTCCTAATATGCCGCCTATTCTGCCGACAGAAGCTGCCATCCCAGTGCCTGTCCCTCTGATAACAGTTGGATATTGTTCAGGGGAATAAGCATACAGTGCTCCCCACGCCCCAAGGTTGAAGAATGAGAGGAAACAACCTGCAGCCATTAGCGCAGCGAGTGTTTCGGCATTACCGAAGAAGTACGCACTGACAGCCGTTCCGAATAAATAGGTCACAAGAACGAATTTACGCCCAAATTTCTCTATGAACCAAGCAGCTGTGAAATAACCAGGCAACTGAGCAAGGGTCATAATTAAGACATACTGGAAGCTTTGAATCAAAGTAAATCCTTTCAGCACCATCACACTAGGAAGCCAAAGGAACATCCCATAATAGGAAAATACGACACTGAACCAAAGAATCCACATCATTAAGGTCCGCTTTGCATATTCCTTCTTCCAGAGCATGGCAAGAGAAGCGCCCACAGACGGCTTCTGCTCCTTCCTTACGGTCGCAAATTTCGATGAATCAGGAAGATGAATCCGTAAATATATCGCATAAAAAGCTGGCAGGGCGCTGATCAGCAGGGCAACCCTCCATCCATACGCAGGAATAATAAAGTACGAAATAAGTGCAGCAACAAGCCAGCCGCCAGCCCAAAAGCTTTCTAACAGGACGACAACCCTTCCACGCTTATCTTCTGGCACACTCTCAGATACAAGTGTCGATGCCACTGGCAGCTCTCCTCCAAGTCCCATCCCGATTAAAAATCGGAAGAACAGGAAAATGGCCAAACTAGTCGTTAAGGCTGAAAAGCCGCTGGCAAGTGAAAATAAAACCAATGTAATAATCAAAACATTCTTCCTGCCGATTCGATCTGCCAACAATCCGAAAACAAGGGCTCCAACAGCCATTCCGATTGAATTGACACTGCCGATCCATCCCATCTGCTGGGAAGTCAGCCCCCAATCCTTTTGCAGCGCGGCAATGACAAAAGATAGAATCCCAACATCCATCGCGTCAAAAAGCCAGGCAAGACCAGCTACTCCTAAAAGCTTATTATGCGAAGCCTTCTGTTTTTGCTCATAGGCTATATCCATTTTTCTTCCTCCAAACTTTCATTCTATTTAATCTGAGCTATCTAATTTGAAAGAATACTATTTGTCTAGTCAGGTGTCAAGACACCGTTTTCCCTAATTCAACTTATTTCGATTTCAAAATGATCGAAAACAGGGTATTATTAGTAAAAGAAGGCCGCAATTTCCATCGCGGCCTTTCTAAAAATTATCGAAGAGGTTTATCCATGAAAAAAAAGTCCCTAATCCAGCTTCTTGCTGCCTTCATTCTTCCTTTCATCCTCAGTAACAAAGCCGATGAACATGCTGACATTATGAAATCATCTAAGGATGAAAAATATTAAGTTCTTTCCTTGTATTCATATTGCCCAACCAATAGCTCCATCACATGTTCAAACATCCGGTCTCTTGTAATACGGTTATTGGAGAAGACCCCGACCGCTCCTTCTGTTTTCCGAATATCTTGCTTTTTCGTATATTCGTCCATGACAGGCCCAAGCTCACGTCCAGAGAAGAGCTCCCGTGCCACTTCGTCTGGCAGCTTAATTCTTGCTCCGCCGGCGATGAATGAATCGCCTGTTTTTGTCATGAGCGCTCCCCAATTGCAAATGAACAAGCCGTACGGAGTTTTGACTACGCCTCCTTCAAGACCGATTCCAAAATCAGCTTCAGCCTCCATCAGCGCATTTCTTGCCCGGTTTAAGGCACCCTCCATCGTCTCCTCATCTGAAAATGGCTGCTCGGCAACACCTGAAGGAACATTAACTGCTATTAATTCTCCTCCTAGTTCTCTGCATGCCAGTTCTGCCGCCTTAATCTTTGCTGGATTCTTTGTCCCGATGGCTATCTTTATCATTGCTCTTACTTCCTTTCTAAAAAAGAAGGCAGCTTGCACTGCCTCCCAAACACATTAACCATTCTGTTTAATTGTTTCTACGGTCGTCTTATCACAAGCCTTTACGAGCTTAACAAGCAATTCCTTTGCTGCCGCATAATCATCGATATGAAGGATGGAGGCAGATGTATGAATATAGCGTGAGCAGACACCAATGACTGCACTTGGAATGCCGCGGTTTGTTACATGGACCTTGCCTGCATCTGTTCCACCGTTCGGTGCTACAAAGTACTGGTAAGGGATATGATTAGACTCGGCCGTATCTAGAACAAACTCCCTCATGCCTTTATGCATGACCGTCGTTCTGTCATAAATACGAAGCAGCGGTCCCTGTCCTAAGTAGCCAAATACATTCTTGCTGCCAGACATGTCATTCGCCGGGCTTGCATCACAGGCAAAGAATAAATCAGGATCAATCATCGTTGCCGCTGTGCCTGCTCCTCTCAGACCAACCTCCTCCATAACGGTAGCACCGGAATAAAGAATATTCGGTAGTTTTTCACCTTGGAGCTCCTCTAAAAGCTCAATCGCCAAACCACAGCCATAACGATTATCCCATGATTTCGCCAGGATTTTCTTTGGATTAGCCATTGGCGTAAATTCTGTATGGGGCACGATTTGCTGACCTGGTTTAATGCCCATTGCAATCGCATCATCCTTATCATCTGCACCGACATCAATCAGCATATTCGCAATATCCATCGGTTTCGTCCTCTGAGCATCACTCAATAAATGCGGCGGTATAGAGCTGACAACCCCGACGATTGGACCGTTATCCGTATAAACACGCACGCGCTGAGCCAGCAATACCTGGCTCCACCAACCGCCTAGTGTCTGGAAGCGCAACAGTCCCTCTGGAGTAATGGAGGTCACCATAAATCCAACCTCATCCATATGGCCGGCAACCATAATCTTCGGACCATCCTCTTCGCCTCTCATAACTCCGAATAAGCTGCCCAATCCATCCTGAACGAACTCGTCGGTATATTTGGACATTTCTCTCTTCATGAAGGCCCGCACATCATGTTCAAATCCCGGTGCTCCCGGCAATTCGGTCAGGGTCTTAAATAATTCCAATGTTGATTGCTTCATCACGTATGTATCCCCTTTACCAATTATTTCACTCCTTCATATTGTACATGTTGAACCATTCACTAATCAATCTGGAAGATATTGAAAAAATAGCTTCCTAAACGCTTAATCTGTATAATGGATGGGAATAGATGATTAAGGCTTTAAACAGAGCTATGCATGAACCAATGTGATTGGAGGAATACAAAATGAACTGGAAAACATTTATCACAGGTGTAGCCGCCGGGTTTGCCGCTGGCTATGTAGTCAAGGAACTAACAAACAAGAACAACATGGTATCCCCTGAAAAAGTACTTACAGCCATCAAAACCACACTTGGCGATGAAGGAAGCAGCATCCGCGGCTCCTGGATCATGATGAAACCAGAAAAATTCACTAGAAACTCCTTAGATTACGATGTGTATAAAGGTGGTTTAACAAAGGTTGATGGGAATGAATCCTCTCAATTCGAATTCATCGCAGATGCCAATACAGGTACCATCCTAGATCTCTACCAAGCAGGGTAATATTTACCTGCTTCAAAAGTCCGGCTCTTTTAAGAGCCGGCTATTTTTATGGTTATCAGGATTTTCTCCCTAAGCGAACAGTAAAAAAACGGCTTCAGCTTTCGATTTTTCGTCCTTCTAGTGTTGATAGACCCTCTTTCTTATAGAGGAGAAGCTTAATTTCGGGACTTAAGGGCAAAGGGTAGATTCTGATTGAGTATTTGGTGCGCCATAGGAAAACTCGGAAAATCATACTGGTGGAATCCAAGAAGTTTTTGAAAGAGTTTCGGATGAAAAAGGCTGAATTTCTTTCAAAAAAACTGCTCAGCTTGTCTATTTTTTTATCTTTTGGCATTGATTGGCTTTCGATTTTTGAAGAAATAATCCTAATTTCACGATTTAAGGGCGAAAAAATCAGGTTTATGGGCGAACAACTTAGCGTTAAGGGCGAAATCACTTTGTTTAAGAGCGAACAGTCATTTTTATGGGCTAAATTATTTGGGTATGGGCGATATCCCCCG
The DNA here is from genome assembly GCF_001183965.1 of Bacillus sp. FJAT-27916. Classification (GTDB taxonomy): domain Bacteria; phylum Bacillota; class Bacilli; order Bacillales; family Pradoshiaceae; genus Pradoshia. The sequence continues at coordinate 785,476 of NZ_LFZV01000001.1, read as the reverse complement.
TGTATGGGCTCCTTTACTTGGGTATAGGCGATAGTCCCCCAATATTAATCCCCACACCACATGACAACCTTTAATAAGTAATCTGCCTTTCTTTCTATAATCTTCCCAGTCCCAGCCAAAAACCAACAAAAAAGGCCCTGTAAAAGTCCGTTATGGTGGACTCATACAGGGCTTTTTCTTCATTATCTTTTCCGTTCTACCTTCTTCATGACTTCCTTGCCGCTCGCATCCCATTTGATGGCGCGATGAGCGTAATCATGATAAAACGTAAACCAGGCACCGCTCTGGATACCATGCTTGACCCATTTTTCTTTCGCGCCAATTGAGTCCATCGGATAATCATCATAGGCAAGGACCCAAAGCGAGTTCTGATGGGCTGTTGTCGGCATCAGATCAGCCATATGAAGGAGCAACTCACCGTCTTGCTCCATTACGATGATGCAGTGTCCGTCACTATGTCCGCCAGTGTGGACCATTTTGATGCCTTCTGCAATAGTGAGCTCTTTTTCAAAGGTCTTAACCTGACCTTCAATCGGCTTCCAATTCTCTTCCCAATACGTATTGCGTGAGCGAATATTCGGCTGCCTCATTTCATCCCATTCTACCCTCGAGGTGTAGATGACTGCATTTGGAAATACGCTTTTCAGCTTGCCATCTTGGTAGCAGGTCAAGCCGCAAGCATGGTCAAAATGCAGATGAGTCATGAGAACGCCGTCAATATCATCCGTCGTTAAACCGAGCTTTTCCAAATCTTCCTCAAGCTTCGATTCCTCACTCACGCCGTAATTGCGAAGCTGCTTCTCCGTCAATTTGCCTTTGCCGATTCCAGAATCAATTAAGTAGTTCTTTCCTTCTGCCTGAACCAATATAGGATCTGATCTCAATTCGATTTGGTTTTTTTCATTGACAGGATACTTTTTGGACCAGAGCGGCTTCGGTACTACCCCGAACATCGCCCCTCCATCCATATGAGTATCTCCGCCATTAAGCCATGTCAATGTAAACTTCCCGAACTGCAAATTCTCCAATGGTTTCTCCCCTTTATCATGGATTGCGCATCTTAAGAAGGACAGATATTAAAAGGCTGCCTCACAGCGATAGATAGGGTTGCCCTTCGCGGAGAATTTCTGTTCATATTCCGTCATGACATTTCCTTCAAAGTCACTATTGTGTAAATCAAGGCTGACATAGTTCAATTTCATACCATAGTGCGAAAAGCTGACAAGGGAATATTCGAACAGTCCGCGATTATCTGTCTTAAAATGAATTTCTCCATGTTCCGGCAAAATTCCTTTATATAAGTCAAGAAAAGTCTTATACGTAAGTCTTCTCTTCTCGTGGCGTGTTTTCGGCCATGGATCGGAGAAGTTCAAATATACGCGTGATACCTCTCCCTCGGCGAAAATATCCGGAAGCTCAAGCGCATTCACATTAAGCAGCTTCACGTTCGGCAGATTGGATTCAAGCAAACGATCAAGCGCCGTAACGATGACGCGGTCTGCAAGCTCGATGCCGATATAGTTGATATCAGGATTTTGTTGGGCCATGCCATTAATGAATTGGCCTTTTCCTGTTCCAACCTCGATATGGATAGGATTCGTATTTCCAAACACTTCAGACCATGCGCCTTTGTGCTTTGCTGGTTCCTGTATGCAGAAATATGGGTTATTTTGGAGTTTCTCCTTTGCCCACGGTTTATAACGTTGTCTCAAAATCGTGCACCTCCGCTGAATTTACGTAAAAAGAGTAGCACATCATGAACAGAAATTCCATGCTGGCTTTCTTTTCACAAAGGTTCTTCTTATTCTAAAATGCCCTGAACAAAACAAAAACCGGCTTACAGGCCGGATTTATCATGAATAATCGGTTCTTAAGTAACACAAGCTATAGCATATTCAATAAGGGAAGGAAGGGAATCATATGCCCCTGTCACAAAATCACAGTTGGATGCTTCTTAAAGATATATTGAACAATCATCAGGAGGATTGCTGCGGTTCTCAATCAGAATGCGAACAGCTGGAGAGGACGGTAACTTCACTGATGAGGCAGCCTAGTGTTGATGAGGCTACCATGTCGGTGCTGCAAGAGATTTACCAATACAGCCAAAGCGGCATCCATGCCGCCAATCTGGAAAATCATATTGAATCTCATCAACAGAAACTTGCAGGCTGGGTTGAGGATATCACTCAATATTCCTGAGCGAAGGATAAGTATTCAATACACCGGTTCATATCAGCGAGCCGGTTTTTCTTTTTGTGCAGGGCCGTTGTTTGGATCATTTGAGTGAGGACAAACCATTTCATCCGCAATCGTAATTCCGGGGTAAGGCTTAAGCCATAATTCGCCAGCCACTGCTCCCATTGGTCCTTCTCTACATATGAATATAAGAGCATTCCTATATCCATGGCAGGGTCAGCAATGATTGCTTCGTCCCAGTCAACGAGGTATAGGTTCCCTTGATCACATAAAAGCAAGTTATTATGATTAATATCTCCATGGCAAACAACATAATGATCACACTTCACATCATTCACATGCTGTTCTAGGAAATGAATCGTTTCCTTTATGGCTTTGTCTTCCTTGAGCTCTCCATCAAGAGAGTTCTTCACGGAAGCCAGGATTTGAATAGGCGTTTGGGCTGTTTTTCCTAGGCGTCGGAGCATATTTAACAAAGGTGTGGATTGATGGATCTTCTGCAGTAATTCTGCAACTGATTCTTCACACATCTCTGCGGGAGTCAGTTCCCTTCCATTCATCCATTCCTGGGCTGTAATCACATCACCATTCTCTAATCTCTTTGTCCAGATAAGCTTTGGCACAATTCCCTCGGCCGACAGCACAGCTAAGAAAGGAGAAGAATTTCTCTTTAAAAATAGCTTCTGCTCATCATGCCTGGCAATGAATGCTTCGCCTGTCGCTCCTCCGGCAGGTGTTATCTCCCATTCTCGCCCTAAATAATCCATGGTATTCACCTTCAATAACGTAAACTTGTATGGCATAATTTCCATATAAATAAAAAAGACAGCCATTGACTGCTTTTCTTCAATAGCCATCTCCTTAAATTTTAGTAGGTTTATACCGCTTTCGTCAAGTGTTCGAACAACAATTATTCTGAACAAACACATACGTTGTTAACGGCTCGAGTGTGAAATGCTTGATATCCATTTCGACACCCTGTTCTGCTGTATATCCGCAGTCCCCGCAAATCATGCCCCATTCCTGTTCCCCCGGAAGTTCAACCTCTGTTGGCTGCTCCCCATGATGATAGACAACAAGAAGCCTCTCCCATCTTCCATACTCGCCTACATCATCATATAACAGGCTGTGGCAAGCTGGGGACAGATCAAGCATTTTTGCATGGGTTTCGATTTCTTCCCTGCTCCGGAGCCTGAAAGCCCCATGGCTTTTACGAATAGCCATCAAGCACCTTAAATATGAAATCGTCTCCTCGTTCTGCTCACGTAAATCCCAATTCAGCTCATTAATCCAATCTGGTGAGCAATAGCTATTTTCAATACCATGCTTCGTCCGGAAGAATTCTTGGCCGCTATGCAGGAATGGAATCCCTTGCGAAAGGATGGCAATACTCGTGGCAAAGCGATGACGCCTCTTTCTTGATTCATTTGACTCTGCTCCGTTTGCGAGCTGGAGGCGGTCCCATAGGGTATGGTTATCATGGCATTCTACAAAATTAACGGACTGCTCAGGTCCGAGCGGATAATCCTCTCCAATGTTTAGGACAAGTTGAGAGAACTCCTCATGGCTGAATTCCTTCCCTGTAACATAGCCCGTATCCTTCAGGTTGAAATTACTCCCTTTAATAGAATCCCTGAATTTATCGTTAAAGAAACCGACATTTTCAATCTTGTGTGAATTGCTGATTGTCGTTTTATCAGCACCCGATAGAGCGGTCGGGAGGTCCCATCCTTCTCCAATGATGATGGCATCCGGCTTAATGGAATGGATGGTTTTTTCAACCTCCTTCATAGTCTCTAGATCAAGAAGGCCCATTAAATCAAAACGGAATCCATCAATTTGGTAGAACTCCAGCCAATATTTAACGGCAGATACAATAAGCTTTCTTACCATAAAACGCTCGGAGGCGAGATCATTGCCGCAGCCGCTGCCATTGGAAGGCATCCCATTCGCACCATAGCGGAAATAATAGCCTGGAACAATTTTCTCAAAGTTTGAGATTTCCTTCTGGAAAACATGGTTAAAGACAACATCAATAATAACGCCTAAGCCATGCTGATGAACGCTCTCAATCAGTTCCTTTAATTCCTCAATCCGTTTCCCAGGAACATGGGGCTTTGCGCTGTAATTCCCTGCCGGAGCAAAGAAATGTCTCGGGTTATACCCCCAATTATATTCCTTGCCTATCACAGTCTCATCCACTCCGGCAAAATCATTGACCGGCATGAGCTCAATATGGGTTACCCCTAATTCCTGCAAATATTGGATTCCGCTTGAGTAGCCCTTAGTCGTTTTTGTCGCTGTCTCACTAAATGCCGCATATTTTCCTTTTGCATTCATGCCGCTATTATGATGATGAGAAAAATCGCGCACATGTGTTTCATAGATGATGGCATCAACCGGGCTTTCCAGCTTCGGCAATGAATAGTCATGCTTCTTATATTGGGACATGTCAATGACTGCACTATATTGCCCATTGACAGAAACTGCCTTTGCATAAGGGTCTGTTGCTTCCCGCCAAATGTAATTGACTCTCACCAAATAAGAATAGAAATGATTCTCTAAATTTTGATGGACGGTTAAGTGCCATACTCCCCGCTCTCCCCGATGCATCGGTATGGTTCCCTTTTCGGTGCCAAACTCATTAATCAGCTTAAGCTTTACATTCGTTGCTGTTGGTGCCCATACCTTAAAGACTGTTTTTTCCTTCTCATAGATGGCGCCCAAATCCTCTCCATCATATTGATACATTTCATCAAACTCCGGTGTGCGGATAACCGCACCTGTCTGGAGAGCAAAAGCCATTCCCTTGTCGTCTTCTATTTGATATTCTTCACCAAGTGGTACCTCGAATGGGGCTGTGCATATGTACTTGGTATAATGTTCGATTTGAATGACTTCATCAACTCGTAGCTCCCCCATTCTTTGCCCTTCAAAAAAAAGCATGAAGAATAGCTTTTCATTCACCCGGTAGGAGTGAGGAATTAAGATGGTAATTTGATCTAAGGCATCTAAAAAAGCCGAAAATCTGCCTGTATACAATGTATTCACTCTCCTTGAACTGCTAGTTTGACCATATGATGCTTCATCTCAATAAAAGCTTCGCCAGCTCCAACATTCTCACCATCAGCCTGAATCGGCACTTCGAATGAGGAGGTAACACGAATCGTTCTTCCCTCAAATGAATCTACACCCCGAAGCTTTAAGTGGCCTCCCCAAAGAACCGTACTGAACATTAAAAGGAGCTTAAGCCTCGGAATATTATGTATGACTAGTATATGAAAGACCCCGTCATCTGGTTTAGCATTCGGGGATATCTTAATGCCTCCGCCAAAATATGGATGATTTGACACATTCACAAGCCAAGTGTTTGTGAACGAATGAGACTCATCGTCAATCTCCACTTCCATCTCCCCTGGTTTATAGGTCATCCACTTCCACAGGAAGTAGGCCAAGTAGATGATTTTTCCCGCTCCAAGCTTATTAAAATAGTGTTTCATCCGTGATTGGTTAACGGCTTCCGTAATGGCCGCATCCAATCCAATACCCAAACTGTTCAATAAATAACCCTTACCACTGCTTGTTTTATAAAATCCAAGGTCAATAGGTCTCACCTTATTCGAATGAAGCAAACCTGATAATGCCTGCAATGGGCGCGAATCAATTCCCTCACCCCTTGCAAAGTCATTACCGGACCCTGCAGGGATATAAGCAATCCTTACTCCTGGGAAACCGGCCGCACCGTTTGCGACCTCATGAATAGTGCCATCGCCCCCTACAGCTACAAGAATGGCATCTCCAGTGCTTTGAAGAAACTCTCTAGCCAGTGCAACACCATGTCCCTTATATTCAGTAAAGGCATAAGAATAAGATATCCCTTCCCTATCAAGGGTCTCCTTTGTTTTCTCCCAGACTTTTAAGCTACCCGCATTTTTGGCGGCAGGATTAATAATGAAATAGTAGGTTCTTCGTTCAAGAGAATCCCCTCTCACTTCTGCTTTCCCCATGATTATCCATTAACTCCTCTTCCTTATTGTTTCTAATCGAACTGCCATACGCCAATAAGGCCTGTGCTGCCTTTAACTGCAGATTCTTCATGGCAGAACGGTTATGACGGATGGAGCTGAACCAATCATCAAATCTCCTCTTATCGATGATTTCCTGATCAATAGATGTGTGCAACTGATTAATATAGCCATTACGGCAAATAATGCCTTTTCGAATCGGAAACACCATATCCTTAGCAGCAAAAATCTGTTGAAGAATCCATTGCATCCGTTTTAATGTGATAGTCGGGTCGAGCACTTTTTTATCTGCCTTATCATGATGTGTCCTTGTCCAAAAACGGTCTTTACCGCCGACAAAAACGGCATCATCCTCTGCCTCAAGCACGGTCAGACACCAAGCCTCCGATGGCGTGAGCAGAATGATTTCCAGCTCTACAGGCGCATTCTTCCATTCCAGCACCGGCTTGTATAATACCAGGCAATTATCCGGAATACGCTGAAGGAAAAAGCGCAGATTCCAGTCGAATTGATAGCGACCCAGATGCAGAGGCCCTTCATCACTTGCTGTCACAGCCCACTTCAGCTGAAATGGATAAAAGTAATCCAGAAATGATTGCTTTAACTCCTGCTCATCTTCTGGGACTGTACGCAGGAAACGCGGAGCTTCAATAGGTGGTTTCTCCTGCTTTACAGAAACAGCAGCCTCTTCCCTTACCTCTCCCCTCTCCTTTAAGAAGAATTTCTTGATTCTTTGTCGAAAAGGGCGCGTATCTTCCTCTAAAGAGGGAGAATCCATCTCTCCCCCAATTAAGTACCGGCTTAGATCACCGGCTTCATAGGCTTTCTTTAAACGTGACCACTCTTCATTCTTCACATGGACAAATTGTGAAGAATAATGGTAAATATCCTGTTCATATCGGGAAATGAAGTCTTGCAGCTTAATCAATTGACTCATTGGTCCCCATCCTTCCCCTTTGTTCTTCCAGTCATTTTCCTATCGCAAAGCGCACGATGGGTTCATACTTTGGCTGTTTCTCTGTATCCGTCCGATAAAGGACTACATTCTTGATTTCGCATGGTTCTATTCTAGGCAGCCCGCTTCCCCATTCCGTAATGCTTCCTGGTTCAATCTTATTCTTGCTCCTTCTTGCTAACGTTATATGTGGAACAAAAGGCTTCGTATCTAGTTCAAATCCCGCTTCAAGACAGGCATTGTATACCATTTCCCGCACAGTCTGCATCATCGTTGATTTCTCAGAATCTGCCCATAGGATACGAGGACTGTCCTTCTGGCCAAATGTTCCCAGCCCGTTTATTTCAATCAAGAATGGTTGATATTGTGCAATCTTCTGTTCAATGAGCTTTAATGCTATCTTGAGCTTGTCCTGCTCAGCGGCCCCTAGAAAGGCTAAGGTGATATGATAATCCTCTGGATGCACCCAGCTTTTAAAGGCATAGACATCCCCTGCTCTTCCTGCCCAATCATTCAATTCCCGTTTACATTCCTTCGGTAATTCCAGCGCAAAGAAATAATGGCTTCTTCTGTTCATCGGTTATCTCCTTTATTATTTTACACTTATTTTAACCCCGGTCAGCGATATGATTAGGTTAGTAATAGAAAAAAAGCCCGGAACAATTCTATTCCAGGCAATTACTGCTTAATGGAGCGGGCCGCACTCAGCCTCAATCTCCTGTATAAAGGCATCCTGCAGTTTCCGTATAATCGGATATCGGTCCCCTGACCCGACAGGCTGCCCATTGATCATTCGTACCGGCGTAATCTCAAGCGTCGTAGAGGTGATAAACACCTCGTCAGCATGCGATAGATCATCAACCGTAAAAGCCTTTTCCTCATAAGGAATGGATTTGCTCTCACATGCTTTAAGCATAACCATGCGGGAGATTCCATTTAAGATAAGATTATTTGCTGGATGGGTATACACAGTCCCATTTGACACGATGGACACATTTGTATGGCTTCCCTCTGTAATGATTCCGTCTCGATGAAGGATTGCTTCATAGCATCCCGCATCAAGGGCTTCTTGATGGGCCAATACATTTCCGAGCAGGTTCAGGCTCTTAATATCACAATGAAGCCAACGCTTGTCAGGTACGACCAAGGCATCAACACCCCTTTCCATCAAATCCGCTGGTCTCTTGCTTTGCCGTGTATAGGCAACTAGGACTGCTTTTACATCATTTGCTGGGAAGGCATGATTTCTTGGTGCTATTCCCCTTGTCAGCTGTAAGTAAATCGTCCCTTCAGACAATTGATTCTTCTCAATCAGGCTTTCCATTATCGTCTTCATTTCTTCCTTCGTATATGGAATGGACATGCGAATCTTCTCTGCACTTGCAAAAAGACGGTCTACATGCTCCTGCCATGTGAACAATCGCCCATTATAGACACGGACAACCTCATAGATTCCATCGCCAAACTGATAGCCGCGGTCCTCGATATCAATGGTGATTGTCTCTCTTTTCGAAAGCTTTCCATTAAAAACGATATAACTCATATTCCCCATCTCCCCTTATGTTCGTAAATGAAAGCATTCTTTATCTCGTTAATTCATATATGGCTTGAGCATACATCGCTGTCGCCTTTAACATATCCTCAATAATGATGTATTCATCCTTTTGATGGGCAACATCTTCTCTTCCCGGGAACAAAGGACCAAAGGCTACGGCATTCTTGATTGCACGTGCGTACGTTCCTCCTCCGATTGCGAGCAGTTCAGCCTTTTCTCCCGTATGCTCCTCATATATTTTTTGAAGGGTTTTGACTAGCTCACTATCCGCGTCTACATGATGAGGACCTAAATGGGTTTTCATTTGAATAGAGAATCCATGATCGGCCGCTGTTTTCTCAAGTACAGACCAGCCCTTATCAAAGTCAAATGTAACAGGATAGCGCATATTAAAGGCGATTTTGCCTTTTCCGCCATGTTCATATGAAATAATGCCATAATTGATTGTTAGATCCTTCGTAATCTCATCATGGTAGGCAACACCAAGCTCACGTCCTCTTGACTCCTTGCTTAAATAATTGTGCACGAATGTCAGGAAGCGGAAATCATCCCCTTCAAATGGAAGTGTGACTAAAAAGTCCACTAGCCGGAGGCCGGCATTAACACCTAGATCCGGTTCCATTCCATGGACAGATACCCCATCAAGCGTAATCGTGATCTCCTGCCCTTTCACCGTATATGTACCAGTCAATTCATTCTCTGCACAATAGTCGCCATACCGCTTCTCCCAATCTCCGGCATATTGGCTGTCAGCTGTAATCACTGCTTTAGCGAATTCAGGCACCATATTAAAGCGCTGACCGGCAGAAAGGCTCTTCAAGGTAGCTTCTTTTCCTTCCATGCGAGAACCATCGAATTCATAGGTGAAATCAGCAATTCCTTTCTCTGCATAAATAATAGGGAAATCAGCATCTGGCACAAAGCCAACCGTTGGCGTCTCTTCTTTCTCAAAATAATGATCCATGCAGCGCCAATCACTTTCTTCGTCTGTTCCAAGAATCAATCGGACACGTTTATTAACATCCACGCCAAGGTCTTTTACAATTTTCATGGCATAATAGGCTGCCATTGTCGGTCCTTTATCATCCATGGCTCCCCGTGCATAGATTCTGCCATTACGAATATCAGCTGAATAAGGATCAGTTGTCCATCCATCTCCTTCTGGAACAACATCTAGATGACCCAATATACCGAGCAGTTCATCTCCTTGTCCCATTTCAAGATGGGCTCCATAATTATCAATATTTTTTACCGCAAAGCCGTCCTTTTCACCAAGATCCAGCATGAAATCAAGCGCTTCCTTGATTCCTTTGCCGAATGGAATTTCCTTCGTTGCCGTTTCTTCATCAAGTGTGCTCTTAATTTGAAGCAATCTTTGCGTATCCTGAATCAATTGTTCTTTTCTTTGTTCCACTTCTTTTTGCCAATTAATTTGCATTCCCGTTAACCTCTTTTCATTCACTATCCTTCAATATCGTTATTATATCATGTATGCCTAAAATATATTTTCCAATACACTGATTCGATATAATGTTGATTTTTTGGGACACATTATTAGTGAAAGAAGTCATAAATAGTACCAGCCATTTATATGTATTATTAAATGAATTTTCAATTTTTTGAGCTGAACCTATGGATTTCATGAAAAGGGAGGGGTATTATAGTACTAGAAAGACTTCAAGGATGAAGCTTCTAATTAAAGGAGTGCTGAAAAGGTGATAACTTAAAGAGGTGGTTATGGTAAACAAGTAATACAGCAGGATGAATGTATGATGTTGCCATCGGAAACTATCCATAAGGAGTGGTTTTTTGAAACCTTCAACAAACCGTATGCTTACAAGAATTAAGTCCATTTACATGTTTATTGTTCGTAATGGTACCGTCACGACCCAAGAACTGGTCGATGAATTCGGTATTACTCCGCGCACGATTCAAAGGGACTTAAATGTGTTAGCTTATAACGAACTTGTTGTTAGTCCCAGTCGTGGAAAGTGGACCACCACCCAAAAGAAAGTTAAATTAACCTCGTAATAACAGTCTTTCCTTAAAAGAAAAAGAAGACCGTCTCCGGTCTTCTTTTTCTCATGAGCGCTTTTGCATCAGCACTAATTCCTCTTCTGTCATCTCTCGATATTCACCAGGCTCAAGGCTTTCATCAAGCAGAAGAGCACCCATCGCAATTCGCTTTAAATAGACAACCTTTTTCCCTACGGCTTCAAACATCCGCTTCACCTGATGGAACTTGCCCTCTGTAATAATCAGCTCGATTTCCGATTGTGTCCCGCTTTTAAGAATAGTCAGCTCACCAGGCTTTGTTACATATCCATCATCTAAGGTTACACCTTGTTTAAACCGTTCAATGTCCACTTCATCTACCGCTCCATCAATGACCGCATAATAGGTCTTCGGCACATGCTTTTTCGGTGCGAGCACATCATGAGCAAGCTGGCCGTCATTGGTCAGGACAAGCAGTCCCTCTGTATCTCGGTCAAGGCGTCCGACAGGGAATGGCTTCATGTAAGCATCCTCAGGTTCCAATAAATCAAGAACCGTCTGAAGGCGGTCATCCTCTGTCGCGGAAATATAGCCCTGCGGCTTATTCATCATGACATATATAAACTCCCTGTATTCAACCAATTCACCATGAACCATGATTTGGTCTTGCTCAGGATCAACATGTGCCTTTGCATCCGTGATTTTCTTCTCATTGCAGAGGACCGCTCCTGATTTCAATAATTTCTTAACATCCTTTCTACTTCCAAAGCCGGAATTAGCGAGTAATTTATCGATTCTCATCTGTATCACCTATTTATCATTATTTGAATAAACTGTACGGTACAAATTCAAACACAAGGAGTGTTTCCATGTATTATTCATCCTATTTCCACCCCATGTCGGTCGAACAGGAAAGCCGGCAGCAAGCTCCTCCTAATCCTACCTTATTTCCTGGAATCCCAGGCATTCCAGGTTTCCCTCCACAAGGGGGCAGCATAAACAGTCGGCTTAACCAACTCGAGCGCCAGGTCAACAGGCTGGACCGACGCGTAAGCCGCATCGAGAATATCCTCGGTATACGAGAAGATTATTAAAGTGATGGCCTGCTTTAAAAAGCAGGCCATCTTCATTTTCCTTCATTTATTTCTTTATACGAAACTTACGCATCAGAGCATCCGTCTTTTCTCCAAATACCGCCTGGAGAAGGCCTGTCTTATAAGAGAGAAGGAAGTAGACAAGAACCCCGACTGGTATCGTAATGGCTACACGCATCACCGCAATCATCTGGCCGCCAGAGCCCAGCCATCCAGCTAGGAGTATATCGAGCAATTTAACAACAACAGCCATCACAGCAGCAATAAGGAGCGCAAGGAGGGACCGGCGAAGGACAAGACCTGGCTTGTATCCTGAAAAATAATGAATTATATATAGATTAATCAGAATAGCAACTAAGAATCCCAGACCTGTCGCATATACCGCTCCATTTGTCTCAAACATCCGGATAAGAGGAATATTTATGCTTAGCTTCACGAGTAAACCTGTCAATAAGCTAAGAACGGTAAACCTTTGTTGGTTAATTCCCTGCATGATAGCTGCGGTCACAGAGAACATCGCGAATAATATCGTTACAGGCGCATAGACGGCTAAAACAGAAGAACCAAGTTCAGAGAAACCGTAGAAGGATCCGTAAACACTGTCTGCAAGAACACTCATCCCCGTAACTGCTGGAATAAGCAAGAATAAAAGCACTTGGAATGTTTCAGTTAATTGTTGATTGTATAACGTCCATTTCTTCTCCACAAATGATTTTGTCACACTTGGCACGATGGATAGTGAAAACGCTGTAGCTAGCGTCATGGGAATGAGAACGAGCTTCTGCGAGGTCACGTTCAACACACCAAAAGCCGTATCGGTAATCTCAGCAAGCCCAATCGATACCATTGCCCTGTTAAAGGTGAGCGTATCAACCATTTGGAAAAGTGGCATCGCAAGACCGACAAAAATGAAGGGAATTGATGAAAGGAGAATTTCCTTGTAGATGGCTCCCATTGAGATGTCCACTTCATTTTTGCTTTTCTTAAGCAAAGCATCAAGATGCCCCTTCCGCTTCCGCCAATACCAAAGTAAAACAACAAGCCCGGCAACGGCTCCAACAAATGCCGAAAACACGGCTACCCCCATCGCGGGTACGATACTTCCACCAAGTACATTCAAGACAATGTAAGCTCCCGCAAGCATGAAAATGATGCGAACAATTTGCTCAATAACTTGGGAGACAGCTGTCGGTCCCATTGATTCATTTCCTTGGAAGAACCCCCGGAACAAGCTTTGGGATGGGACAAGAATCAAGGCAAAGCTGACTGACCTGATAACCGTAGTCACCTCTTCGACTGAATAGGACTGCGTCTCCATGACAGAAGCTAGTCCAGGAGCAGTAACATACATGAGCAGAAAGGCAAATACCCCAGTCATCATCATGACCTTTTGACCTGACTCAAACAGCTTCCTCCCGATTGCATATTCACCCATCGCATTATACTTTGCTACAAATTTTGCTACAGCCATCGGAACCCCAGCAGTTGCGATGCTAATGAAAATCGTATAAGGAGTGTAGGCAAACCCATATAAGGCAATGCCTTCGGTTCCTACGATTTTATTAAAGGGAATGACATAGAATAATCCGAGCATTTTCGAAAAAACCATGCCAATAGTCAAAATAAAGGTGCCTCTAATCAGTTTCGATGACATGCTTCAAACCCTTTCGTACTTTCACTTATATAGTAGAATAGATTTATTTTTATGTTCACTATTCAGTAGTTTACTCTTTTCCATACCTTTTGACAATGAGATAAGTTGTAAGTTTAAGGTCAATACAATAGATACCCTTCCAATATATACATATCCATTCCCCGCTCTTGCTTTTGCCTTCTTGTGAGATTCGCTTATAATAGACCTTATAAGCATGTTAGAAATGAGTGGAATAGATGAAATATGATGTTGTGATTATTGGTGGAGGCCCCTCTGGACTTATGGCTGCCATAGCAGCCGCAGAGAAGGGGTCTTCTACGCTGTTAATTGATAAAGGGTCCAAACTCGGCAGAAAATTAGCCATCTCAGGCGGAGGACGCTGCAATGTAACGAATCGTCTGCCTGTTGAAGAGATTATCCGCCATATCCCAGGAAACGGAAAATTCCTTTATGGAGCTTTTTCCGAATTTGATAATGAAGGAATCATATCCTTCTTCAAAGAGCTTGGCGTAGAACTTAAGGAAGAAGACCATGGGCGGATGTTCCCTGTTAACGACAAGGCTCAATCCGTTGTCGATGCCATGGTTGGGCGTCTGCTCGAGCTTGGTGCACACGTCCGTACCGATTGTCCTGTCAGTGATGTCCTCTATGAGGACGGTCATGTTAAAGGTATCCAGACAAAAGAAGGAGAACTTATTGAAACGAGTTCAGTCGTCCTAGCAGTCGGGGGTAAATCCGTTCCGCATACAGGTTCAACCGGAGATGGATATGCCTGGGCAGAGAAAGCCGGTCATACAGTAACTGAGCTTTTCCCAACGGAGGTGCCTTTAACCTCCAGTGAGACATTCATCCAAAATAAAGCATTACAGGGTCTCTCCTTACGCGACGTATCCATCAGTGTATTGAATCCAAAGGGCAAGGCGCTCATTACCCATCGCATGGACATGATCTTTACCCATTTTGGCTTATCAGGTCCAGGCGTGCTTAGATGCAGCCAGTTTGTTGTCAAGGCACTGAAGAAATGGAAGCTAAAAGAAGTTATCGTCCAAATTGATGCACTGCCGGATATGAATGCGGAGCAATTGTTCCAGCAAATCATTCAAACCATTAAGACAGATGATAAGAAGGCAGTGAAAAATAGCCTGAAGGGACTTCTCCCTGAACGTTATCTATTATTTCTGCTGGAAAGGAATCAAATTGACCCGGCTGCACAGGGGGCAACTATCTCCCACGATAAATGGCGTTCATTCTGTCAAGATATCAAGAAATTCCCAGTGGCTGTAAACGGCACACTCTCTCTGGATAAGGCATTTGTCACCGGCGGGGGGATATCTGTCAAAGAAGTAGAGCCGAAAACTATGGCCAGCAAGCTCATGCCAGGTTTATTCTTCTGCGGCGAAATATTAGATATTCACGGGTACACTGGAGGCTACAATATTACCTCTGCCCTCGTTACCGGACGTCTTGCAGGAATCAACGCAGCCATGAATGCACAAACAAGACAATAGGGCAAGGGGGAGCATGTAATGAATCTTCTAGAACGAGTAGCCAACAGCAAGATAATGACTGCCTTCCTATATCTCTTATTTGCTGCTTATCTTTTACTCTTATCCTATCTATTATTTTTTGGCTATTATCGTCAGGATATCCGAGTGGAGGATTATAACCTGACACCGTTTGAGACCATCAAAATGTATATCATTTATATGGATTACTTTAGTTTCCGTATATGGTTCACCAATCTATTCGGTAATATTATTGCCTTTATGCCGCTAGGCTTTTTACTTCCCCTTCTCTCAGAGCGCTGGAAAGGGGCAATTAAGATTACCATATTCTCTTTCTTCGTGTCCCTTACTGTGGAAACCATTCAGCTCGTTTTCCATGTAGGGGGCTTTGATGTGGATGACATGATCTTAAACACCATCGGAGGTCTTTTTGGGTACATGCTGCTCAAGATTCTCCAATCTGCCGCTGCGGCTGTGCTTATTCAAAGCAAGGTGCACAAATAATCTCTTTTTAGTGGATGTCCTTTTAAGGGCATCCTTATTTTTATGGTTTCGAGCTCTTTAAGTTGAATAAAGATTTCAGAAAATATATAATCAAAAAATAAACCATCACGTTATAGTTTGGAGGTCTTTCCTTAATGGGGCAAAGAAACTAAGAATCGGCGAATTATCAAAAGCCACGAATGTCACCAAAAGGACTATTGATTATTACACGAACCTCGGCCTGCTAATAGCAGAGAGATCGCCCTCCAATTATCGGCTATATGATGAATCCTCCATCGAGAGACTTTTGTTTATCGAGGAATGTAAACATAAACAGTTATCCCTGACTGAGATAAAAAAGGAATTGATTAACCGATATTCGGAGGAAATCGATGTCCAAGAAATACGGGCAAAAATCCGTGACATTGAACAAGAAGTATCATCGCTCATAAACGATATGGGCAAAGATCAGGATGTCGTCAAGAAACAAGTTGACGCCTCATCCTTGATACAATCGATGCAGCTGCTAATGCTGCTGCTGACTAAATCATAACCAACTACAGGAGGTGTACGTCTTACCCTAGCTGTAAGACTGCTATTTGACTACCATCTATTTAATCGCTTTTGTAATCCTAATCATCTTAACCGCCTTTTTCGTTGCAACTGAGTTTGCCATCGTAAAGGTGCGTTCCTCAAAGATTGACCAGCTTGTCGCTGAAGGCAAGAAGGGCGCTTTGTCCGCAAAGAAAGTAACAACCCACCTGGACGAATATTTATCTGCCTGCCAGCTCGGAATTACGGTTACGGCACTCGGTCTAGGGTGGATTGGAGAACCGACATTTGAGGTAATCCTTTCTCCCCTATTTGAACTGATGGGTCTCAATATGGAGGTCACTCACATTATGTCCCTTGCCGTTGCCTTTATCATCGTGACGTTTATTCACGTGGTCGTGGGCGAACTGGCTCCTAAGACAATTGCCATCCAAAAGGCAGAAACGATGACGCTATTCCTGTCACCGCTGATTATTTTGTTCTACCGTATCCTATATCCATTTATCTGGCTTTTGAATGGTTCAGCTCGTTTACTCGTCAAGCTGATTGGTTTCCAGCCGGCTTCAGAGCACGAGAACAGCTATTCAGAAGAGGAGCTTCGCCTATTGCTGGCAGACAGCTACAAAAAAGGCTCCATTAATAAGAATGAATACAAATATGTAAACAATATTTTTGAATTTGACGAACGGAAAGCAAGAGAAATCATGGTACCGCGTACAGAAATCGTCAGCATATCAAAGGATGACTCCATCGAAGAGGTATTCTCCATCATTCAAGAAGAGCGTTATACACGTTTTCCTGTAGAAGATGGCGACAAGGATAATATCGTCGGATTCTTGAATGCGAAAGAATTCTTGACTGAAATGCATTTGAAGAAGGATGTCACACTCGAATCATTAATCAGTCCAGTCATTAGTGTCATTGAGACCATACCAATCCATGACCTTCTTGTAAAAATGCAAAAGGAACGCACTCATATCGCCATCTTAATCGATGAATATGGCGGCACATCCGGATTGGTTACTGCAGAGGATATCATTGAAGAAATCGTCGGAGAAATCCGTGATGAATTCGACGAAACAGAGGTACCTGATATCCGCAAGCTTGGAACAAACCACTATATCGTAAGTGCCAAGCTTCTCATCGATGATATCAATGAGCTGCTTGGTATCGAGATTTCAAATGAGGTCGTTGACACAATCGGCGGCTGGTTCCTATCAAACCATTTCGAAATCCAAGATGGCACTGAGGTTGAAGCAGAGGGCCACATCTTTAAGATTCATGAACATGAAGGCAACCATATTCACTATCTTGAGATCAAGAAAGCCGATAAATAATGAAAACGCCGAATCCCTCATAACGGATTCGGCGTTTTATTTACGATAAATGACCATTGCACTAAAGCAATAAATCTGATTTTCTTCCTCTTCTTCTCCAAAAGCGGCAATTTCATACTTAATGTCGACGATTTGGTCCTCCCTAATCTGTCCTAGGAAGTGATTCATCCCATTTTCCAAGTCTTTTTCATGTTCATAATCAAACATCTTCACTTGTATCATCGGCTCTCCTGCCTCCTTTTAGGACAGTCATAGCCAAATAGTTTGATCTTTATACACAAATATTGAATATTCCTCGGTCTGATATTACCTTTATAATTTTACGGGGAGGATTCAATATTGACCAACTTATTTTCCCATTCCATCAAAGTGGGTGGCGATTTCGAGCATTTTTATTGGATCCTCTACTTCTGAAATCGTATAAACGATTTTTTCTTCCTGCCAGGAAATTTGATTATCTTCTGTCTTTTGTTGGTCGACGTCTGCTTTGACGGAACCATATTGATTTGGTACAGGCAGTGAATTACTCTCCAAGTAGTCAACCATCTGTTTTGCGAGCGGCACGTATTCATTAGCACCTTCTAGATTGTTGGCATGGATCTGAAGGTACCATCTCCCTTCATGCCAATTCAGCCATTTATTACCCATACCACCCTCTTCATACCCTTTGATTGAATGGCCAAGATTGATAGCAGGATTGCCTGTCGGGATATCTTCAGGAGATATGTAGCCAATTTTAGATTTGGCTTCCTGATTGGTTTCATATTGTCTAGCTTCTATTACAGCAATGGGTTTAGCGATTTCATTGTCATTCAATTCTTTATCATTGATTGGGATTGCTTTCTTACTTTCAAAGAAGGTCACTCGATACCTATCATCCTTAGAATCGGTAGCAGCACTCAACTTCATTTCTTCAGATGACATTGGCAAATATTTTGGCAGCTTAGGAGGCAGGCTGTTTTGAATTTGTTCCTTAACAGATGCGATGATACTTTCTTGAGAATTTGGAACGTTATTGGCACCATCTTCATCAGATGCTGAGGGGTTTTCAGTTGCAGGGGGATTGTCCTTCTTTGTATCTTCTTCACTTTTATCGTTTGACAATTTTTCCGTACTGACAGGCTGGTTAGATTTTTTGGACGCTTGTTCTTTGCTATCGGCATTTTCCAGTGTGCAGCCGGCAAGGCAGATGAAAGTCAGACATACGGCAGTAGACACCTGTTTCTTCATTTACTTTCTCCTCCTTTATTGTCGTTTACCACAGGGGATACCAATTAAACAAGCGTTGAATAAACGGTAAAAAACAGTCATATCGCAATGGATACATCTCATTATTTCAGAGAGGATTTATTATCAGAATAGATGTATTTGGTCCCGAACCTCTTGATATGTAATGAGACTTGTGGACATTCATCAGAGTGACTATAAGACAAACATTATATGGACTATCTTAACCATATAAGGAAACATATTCTCCTTAATATTTCTCCTTCCCAATAATGGAGGCGTAAGCCTGTAATCGTTTTCAGCTCTGTTCATATATAAAAAAACCGGCTGACCCAATCGGACAGCCGGCCAAAAAATCTACTTAGTTTGCGACGATATTAACAAGTTTTCCAGGAATCGCGATCACTTTACGAACAGTTTTGCCATCGATTTGCTCGAGGACCTTTCCATTCTCCATAACCGTTTTCTCCATTTCTTCCTTTGTAATATCAGCAGGAACTTGAAGCTTCGCTCTCACTTTCCCATTAATCTGGATCACGATTTCGACTTCATTATCGACCAGCTTGCTTTCATCATATGCGGGCCAAGATGCATAGGCAAGCGTATCATTATGGCCTAGTCGGCTCCAAAGCTCTTCTGTCATATGCGGGCAGATTGGTGAAAGTAGCTTCACGAAGCCTTCCATGAATTGAATTGGAAGAATCTCTGCTTTGTACGCTTCATTCACGAATACCATCATTTGAGAAATCGCCGTATTAAAGTGCAGATTCTCAAGATCCTCTGTCACTTTCTTCACAGTTTGATGATATACCTTCTCAAGATGTGTGTCCGCTGATTCTGTAATCTTATCATTTACTGTTCCATCTTCATTGATATACAGTCTCCATACACGGTCAAGGAAACGTCTTGAGCCGTCGAGTCCATTTGTTGACCATGCGATGGATGCATCAAGCGGTCCCATGAACATTTCATATAGACGAAGTGTGTCTGCTCCATGGCTTTCAACGATATCATCCGGGTTCACGACATTACCCTTTGATTTACTCATCTTCTCATTATTCTCACCAAGGATCATTCCTTGGTTAAATAGCTTTTGGAATGGTTCCTTCGTTGGTACAACACCGATATCATAAAGGAATTTATGCCAGAAACGAGCATATAGCAAGTGAAGAACCGCATGCTCTGCGCCGCCGATATACGTATCAACCGGAAGCCAATGCTTCAACTTCTCAGGATCTGCGATTGCATTCGGGTTTTTCGGATCGATATAGCGCAGGAAGTACCAGCAGCTGCCCGCCCATTGCGGCATTGTATTGGTTTCGCGTCTGCCCTTACGTCCGGTTTCAGGATCTGTTACATTCACCCACTCATCAATGATTGCAAGCGGTGATTCACCCGTACCAGATGGTTTGATTTCGGATGTTTTGGGAAGTACAAGCGGAAGCTCTGACTCAGGAACAGCTGACATCGTTCCGTCCTCCCAATGGATGATAGGAATTGGCTCTCCCCAGTAGCGCTGACGGGAGAAGTTCCAGTCACGAAGACGGTATGTTACCTTCTTCTCACCGATGCCTTTTTCTTCAAGCCATGCAATCATCTTTTGAATGGCTTCTTCTTTATTCAATCCATTCAGGAAGTCAGAGTTTACATGCTCTCCTTCTCCTGCATATGCTTCTTTTTCGATATCGCCGCCAGCGACAACCTCACGAATTGGAAGCTCGAATTTCTTCGCGAACTCATAATCACGCTCATCATGGGCTGGAACCGCCATGATTGCACCAGTTCCATAGCTCATAAGAACATAATCGGCGATCCATACTGGAATCTTCTCGCCGTTTGCGGGATTAATGGCATAAGCACCTGTAAATGCACCAGTTTTCTCTTTAGAAAGCTCTGTTCTCTCAAGGTCGCTCTTCGATTGAATGGATTGTTTGTAAGCTTCAACCTCTGCTTTTTGCGCCTCTGTCGTAATTTCATCCACAAGCGGATGCTCTGGAGAAAGCACTGTGTAAGTCGCACCGAACAATGTATCAGGACGAGTCGTAAAGACTGTGAACGATTTGTCCGTACCGTCAATCGTAAAGTTCACAGAAGCCCCTTCTGAACGGCCAATCCAGTTGCGCTGCATATCTTTAATACTTTCTGGCCAATCAAGTTCTTCTAAATCTTCAATCAAACGGTCTGCATAAGCCGTAATTTTCAAAATCCATTGACGCATCGGCTTTCTGATAACCGGGTGGCCGCCGCGCTCACTCTTGCCGTCGATGACTTCTTCATTCGCCAATACCGTTCCAAGCGCCGGGCACCAGTTAACCGGAATCTCATCCATATAGGCAAGCCCTTTTTCATACAGCTTCAAGAAAATCCATTGTGTCCATTTATAATAGTCTGGATCTGTCGTGTTGATTTCACGGTCCCAATCATAAGAGAATCCGAGGGATTTAATTTGGCGTTTGAATGTCTCAATATTCTTTGCTGTAAATTCTTCCGGGTCATTACCTGTATCAAGAGCATATTGCTCAGCAGGAAGACCGAATGCATCCCATCCAATTGGATGAAGGACATTATAGCCCTGCATCCGCTTCAATCGGGAGAGAATATCCGTCGCTGTATAGCCCTCTGGATGCCCAACATGAAGACCTGCTCCAGATGGATACGGGAACATATCCAAAGCGTAAAATTTACGTTTTCCGACATGATCAGTCGTTTTGAACGTTTTATGTTCTTCCCAATAAGATTGCCACTTCTTTTCAATCTCTTTATGATTGAAACTCATCCTAAATTCCTCCTACAAAATCAATTTCAGGTCCTTTTCATTTTCCCCTGAATATAAAAAAGCCTCTCATCCCTCAATAGTAAGGGACGAGAGGCTGTTCATCAGCTTTTACCCGCGGTACCACCCTAGTTGACGTATGTAAAACACGTCCGGCTCAAGTCTTTAACGCAGATCTGCGGCAGTCCTTACTAATCGCTGTTCACGACTGCAACTCAAGGGGGAGTTCATCATGCCGTCCTATTGGCTCGCACCAGCCGCCAACTCTCTAAAAAGCACGAACATCATTACTAGTCCCTGTCACGGTTATTAGAAAATATATACCTACATTGTATGTAAATCATTCTGAAAGTGCAAGTCCATTCTATGCTGTTTTTTCCATTTTGGCCAGATATGGGGGAAGGTATGCATCGATTGCAGATTTTCTTCTATTGATTTTGCAGCTTTGGATATAAGCAATAGCGTAGTTTCTCTGTTAACAACCTAAAAACGTGGGACTAACCGACCTCTCCTTCTTTGATTGAATTTATGGAGAGCAGAGAAATCAAAACAGCGTCAAGTCAGCTTTTTTATGAGGAAATAAGCCCAAATAATAAAGATTTCAGCAAAAGAAGCCTCCTGCACATCTTTCTCCAGTGTTAGCGCATAGCTGGGCAAATATTTTTTAATGATATTTCCTTCTTTGATAATTTAAAGGCTAAATTTACTTGTTTATGGGCGAAGAACTATTTAAAGACGAACTGGTACCATTCAAGGGAGAAATAGGCTGGGTATGGTCGGGCGAAACCTTCCATCAAAAGAAAACTCCCTGCATAAAAAAGAGCCGAACGGCTAACCGATTCGGCTCTTTCATCAGGAGTACCTTCAGTATCCTATTTGTATGCTTTCGGGTGTACGGTTGCCTTCGCCGGCTGGCCTTTTTTCTCATTCATTTTCTTGGCCCTCTTTATAATGTCGTTGTCGGCTCCTGCTTCGATGTCCTGGTTATTGATCCCGTTGCGTGTTTTTTGCTCAGGGTTATGCTGTTTAGATCGTTTCTTCATAAATGGAGAGCCTCCTTATCGTCTTCTTACAACCATTGCATGCTGAAGGTCTTGCACACGAATTTTCATGCGATCGAGTTCATCACGCTGCTGGTCATTCGCACTGTTTTTCATGACCGTTAGTTCATTGAATGAATCCTCAAGTCTCATAAGGGCATCAGTATAGCCATCTGTATTATAGTGCTCCTGTTTGGCTGATTCCTCATATTGCTGCTGTGCGTATTCAAGGGTATTCTCACAACGTCCTAAACATTCATCCATGGATTTATGCGTAGCCATCTCGCCACTCCTTTTTGGTTGGGATTGGTTAAGAAGTACACCCGAATCTTATTATGTCCGGCTGACCGCGGTTACATGAACAAATTCATTTGGAAAGTATAAATGCCCGTGTTAAAATGTAGGTTATGTGAAAAAACAATTAGGAGGGTTTTACAGATATGAAACAGGCTAACCCTTTTCCATATGCTAGTGACGATAAACGTTATCATACATGGAATTACCATTTACGCAACCAATTTGGCCATAAGGTCTTCAAGATAGCATTAGACGGCGGCTTTGATTGCCCAAACCGTGACGGCACAGTCGCTTTTGGCGGCTGCACCTTCTGCAGTGCAGCAGGCTCAGGCGACTTCGCCGGAAACCGGGCGGAGGATTTGAAGAAGCAATTCGCCGACATCAAGGGGAAGATGCATCAGAAATGGAAGGACGGCAAATATATGGCTTACTTCCAAGCTTATACGAATACACATGCACCAGTTGATGTCTTGCGCGAGAAATTCGAGACGGTGATGAATGAGGAAGGCGTCGTTGGGTTGTCCATTGCGACAAGACCTGACTGCCTGCCGGATGATGTTGTTGAATATTTAGCGGAGCTGAATGAGCGCACATATCTTTGGCTTGAGCTTGGACTCCAAACCGTCCATGAGAAAACAGCGAACATCATTAACCGCGCCCATGACTATCCAACCTATGTCGAGGGAGTCAACAAGCTCCGCAAGCACGGCATTCGCGTCTGCAGCCATATCATCAACGGACTGCCTCTTGAGACACCGGAAATGATGATGGAAACCGCTCGTGAGGTCGCGAAGCTTGATGTGCAAGGAATTAAGATTCACCTCTTGCATTTGTTAAAAGGAACACCAATGGTGAAACAATACGAGAAAGGCATGCTTCAATTCCTTTCATTTGAGGAATATGTGAGCCTTGTCTGCGATCAGCTCGAAATTCTGCCTCCAGAGATGATTATTCACCGCATTACCGGCGACGGGCCAATTGATTTAATGGTCGGTCCGATGTGGAGCGTGAATAAATGGGAGGTCTTGAATGCAATCGATGCGGAATTGAAACGCCGTAACAGCTACCAAGGCAAGTTCTTTGTTCGTGATGGGGGATTGGCGACACATGAAGCTTGACCGAATCCTTCCATATGCCCGCCACCTACTGGAAAAAGCAGCTGGTCCTGGAGATGTCGTCATTGACGGCACTATGGGAAACGGTCATGACACGGTCTTTCTCTCCCAGCTTGTCGGTGAGAATGGTCATGTATATAGCTTTGACATCCAGGAATCTGCCTTAGAGCAGACAAGAGGCCGGCTTGAAGAGAAACAGCTGACCAAAAATGTAACCTTGATCCATGCAGGTCATGAACAGGTTAAGGCATTCATTCCTGCTGGAACAGAAATAGCCGGAGCCATCTTCAATCTCGGCTATCTACCTGGCGGTGACAAAGAAATCATCACGACTGCTCCGACTACCATCTCAAGTGTCGAGCAGCTGCTTGAGATGATGAAGCCTGAAGGAATCATCGTCCTAGTCATTTACCATGGGCATCCAGGCGGGGATATAGAACGTGATGAGATTCTTCGATTTGCTCGCAGCCTTCCCCAGGACACAGCCCATGTCCTGGAATATAAATTCATAAATCAAAGGAATAATCCGCCTTTCATCGTCGCAATTGAGAAAAGGTAAGTGACTGGGACAAAATGTTTCCAGTAACTAAATAGCCGAACAATTATAAAGTGCCATTTTAAGCACGATTAATAATCGTTCGGCTTTTTCTATTTCGTTTCGTAAACATTTAATGTATCATTCGTTTTTATGTCCCAGCCATTTTATGCTTTCACATATCCAGGGATGAAAGAGATTTGCGGCTTTCCCGTTACCGGGTGAAGCGAGCTGATCAGCTCTACCCCATACACCGATTTCAGCAATGGTTCATCTAAGAGAAGGCCTGCCTCCCCCTCCGCTACCTTTTGACCGCCCTTCAGTAAAGCAAGCCGATCTGCGTATAGCGAAGCAAGGTTCAAATCATGCAGGATGGCCACAATCGTTAATCCATTCTTAAGCTGCAGCTCCTTCAATAAATCCAGCAGCTCAATCGAATGCTTAATATCAAGATGATTGGTCGGTTCATCCAAAAATAGCAGCTTAGGTGATTGAGCCAATGCCTTTGCAAGCAATACCCGCTGCTTTTCCCCTCCGCTTAAATCTTGAAAATATTTATGCTTAAAGGCAAGGCAATTCGTTTTCTCAAGGCATTCTTCCACAATGATATGGTCTTCTTTCTTGTATGTATTAAATAGGCCCCTGCCTTGATACGGATAACGCCCAAGCAGAACAATCTGCTCAACCGTGAAATCCAAACTCACAGTATGCTCCTGACTCAAGACAGCCGTCACCCGAGCCAGCTCCTCAGTGCTATAGTCACGCGCCTTTTTCCCGGCAATCTCAACCTTTCCGCTCACACTAAGATGCCTCGGGTCCAAAATCGCTTTAATGAAGGTGGTTTTTCCACTCCCATTCGGACCTAATAAAGCATAGAATTCACCCTTTTTCACTTGCATAGAAACATCGTTAAGAACCATCTGTTCTTTCCGGTACCCCGCGCTTACGCTACATACTTTTAACATGCCATTTTCCTTCTTTTTATTCGTTCTCTTATGAGTAAATAAGTAAACACAGGCGCCCCAATCAAGGCGGTAATCACGCCAATTGGCAATTCCTGCGGGCTGACGATGGTTCTTGCCACCATGTCGGCAAGAACCAAATATCCTCCGCCAATCATCATTGACAGCGGAATGAGGTGTTTATGGTCAGCCCCCGTAACTAAACGGACAAGATGCGGGATGACTAAGCCGACAAAGCCAATCGCACCAGATACTGATACGGCCGCTCCTGTCAGGAGTCCAGCGCTGATCAGGAGAGTCAGCTTTTTCCTTCTCACATTCATCCCTCCATATTGAGCTGCTTCATCACCAAGTGCGAGTGCATTCAACTCCCTGTAATGGAACAAAATCACGGCTGAACCAACTGCAAAGAATGGAAAGAATAGACCAATATGCCCCCAGTTTTTTAAAGCCACACTGCCCATCAGCCAATTCAAGACCTCTCGCATTTGGTCTCCCGATGATAGAGCAATAATGAGCGATATGACCGAGCCAATGAAGGAGTTCAAGATAATGCCTGATAAAATGATTGTTTCATTCGCATATGTCCTGCTCGCCGCTTTCGTGATTCCAAAGACCAGAAACAAAGAGGCGAAACTGAACATAATTGCCACTAGCGGCAATGTATAGGATCCAAGGAAAGCAATTTCTACCTGAAAGAACAAGACAATCACCGCTCCAACCGAGGCCCCTGATGAAACACCAATGGTATAAGGATCAGCCAGCGGGTTTTGCAAAAGTCCTTGGAATGCCGCACCTGCCAGGGCAAGGGCACTACCGACCAATAACGCCAGCAAAATGCGAGGCAAGCGAATATTCCAAATAATCATCTCGATATTTTTCTGACCATCAAAGAATCCTTCATACCCTGTTATATTTTTGAGGAGAATGCCGACAATCTCCCCTACAGACAATTCAGCACTTCCACTCAGAAGACCCCAAATGACCGCGGCCGCCATGAACAAAATGCTGCCCGCGTAAAGGGCAGTCATCTGCACTCCTCCATGTTTTCCTTCTCTACTGCTCATCTTTTCCACTCCATCATTTCCTTGGTGTAAGTTAATTGCCAGACAATAAAAAAACCTCAGCCCAAAGGATGAGCTAAGGATTCACGCATGTGCTCTTGTGAATGCTTTAAGCCTACTTTTCCCTCCGAAAAATAAGTGCTAAAACCATGAAAAGCAGGTCTCCTGGCTTATGGCGGCATTACTCGCCAATTACAGTAGCGGGGGCTGCACCGGAGTCTCACCGGTTTCCCTATTCTCCCTTGAAAAGGGCACTTTTATGGAATAATCAGCTATTTTATTCTTTCTTCATTTTACTGGAACATAGGACAATACGCAATTCTTAATCAGGAAAGTTCAACCCTATCTCTTTTGCAATCAATTCAAAGGATTTTTTCTTTGCCTCGAAGGAATGTGTAATCGTGGTCAACATAATTTCATTGACGTGAAAACGCTCACTAAGCTCGGCCAGATGCCTGCCGATTGTCTGAGGAGAGCCAATAATCATACGGCGCCGATTATACATAATCCGTTCCCGTTCATAGATGGAAAAGCTCTGATCTAGAATCTCATCCGGATGAGGCGTCCCTTCCCTCATAATCCCCTGAGCCAGCCAAAGCATGGATAGATCAAGCGAGCCAGCCAAATACTCGGCCTCCTCGTCCGTTTGAGCACATACGGCAAAAACCGTGACCATGCCTTCTGGACGTGACAGTGTTTCAGATGCTTGGAATTGATTCAAATAATGCTGCATATTCTCTTCCGCAAATTCGCTGTTAATAAATAACGCAAAATTATACGGAAGACCTTTATAGGCAGCAAGAGCAGCGCTTGATGAACTGGAGCCCAGCATCCAAAGCTCTGGATGCTCCCCAATGACAGGGGTAGCCGTCAATCCATAATACGGATGAGAATCCGGGAGACGGTCATGCAAATACCAGTATAGTTCATCCACTTGATCGGGAAAACGATCCTTGCTCGGAATTGGACGTCCATCCTGCAAAGCCCTCGTCGCCCTCGGCATGCCGCCGGGCGCTCGTCCCACACCAAGGTCTATTCGCCCAGGCGCAAGCCCAGACAGCACTCGGAAATTCTCTGCAACCTTATAAGCGCTGTAATGCGGTAGCATTACACCGCCAGTTCCAACTCGAATACGCTTTGTCTGTGCAGCTATCCATGCAGCTAAGATCTCAGGAGAGGAGCCTGCAAGCCCCAGGCTGTCATGGTGCTCCGAAACCCAAAAGCGGGAATAGCCTAATTCATCAGCAAGTCTTGCCAGCTCTACTGTATTGCTTAATGCCTTTTCTGTCGGTTCTCCAGCTGCCCGTGGTGATTGATCCAAAACACTGAGCTTTAACATCGGTATAGATAGCCTCCCTTAAGGATTGTTCTTCCCCCTGTTCACTTCGACACTTTTCTCATGGCATAGTACATTTTACAATTCCAATAAAAGAAATAGGAGCGAAATCCCCCTTGTTTTAATAATTTATGAACATGTGCTTTGACATCCTTCTGCTTGGCCACTTTGCCATCAGCAAGATAAATGCCCACCAATCCTTGATTCACCATCTTATGAAAATGTTCATCCGGAATCTTTTCGATGTCCCGATTGGCCTGTTCTAAAAAGAAGCATAAACGTTCTATCATCTTCTGCTCAGATTCATAATAAAAACAGAAGTTCAAATCATTACCGACCCGGTCTTCTTCTTGGTCAATGAAATAATCGAGCATGATATGAAGTCCTTGTACATAGGGAAAATAAGCATTCCTGACATTCTTCGCGAGACCATCTCGAAATGATGCGCGCGCCCCATAGGAGACAAGGCAGAAAATTCCGAGCGTTGAGCCGGCACAAGCGCTGAATTCATACCAGGTCATCCCTCCTGGCAAATGATGTTTGTTGTCTTCGAACCAGGCTTGTAGTCTTTGTACCCTTTCTTCCCATATAACATGCTTATGTACTTGCAAATCACAATAATACCCGCAAAGTTCGAATAAATACGGCTGAATCTCCTTATAATACGGCAAGGTTTGCATAACCTCCTGGCATGTCTTTACCAGATCGGATAAATATCCGCCGTCATTTTGATCCTCTCGCCGCTCATAATAATTCTTAAGCTCCGCTGTTGGGTTGAGCGCATGCTGCATGGATTCGTGCAACAGAGAAAAATCCTCCGGGTCTAATGAGGTACTGCGGTCACATAAATTATCAAGATAATCACTGATTGTCTGGTAAGCAACAATAAATCGAATTACCTGAGCCCTGTCTTCCCCAGCAATTAAAGCGAGTATTGACCCGCCTTCACAATGAAAGGTCTTATGGGCAATACTCGCCGTCGCCTGGATGCGGAGCTCCTCATTAGGAATTGACTTCGCTCTTTCTTCCCAATAGTCCAATTCACGGTGAACGATTGGAAAGATATCTTTAAAAACCAATTTCGCTAAACCGAATTCAGTTGCAGGCAGCCTCAACATTCTCCATCTCCTTAAATGATATACCCAATATTACGGAGGCGGGCTTCCACAAAGCTCTTGGCGTATTGGAATACGTCCTCCCGCTCTGGTTCATTAAATATCTCATGATACAGCTTTGGCCACTCTTTATAATGCTTCTCAGAGGCAGGGAAATAATTGAACCATTCCCTTACCATATTGCGGTCAACAATTTTGTCATCTCCCGCCTGCATGACCAGTAATGGAATATCCGGAAAATCCTCATCAAAATCAAAGGCATCCTTCATCGCCTTTACCAGTTCACGATACCATCTAATGGACACACTCGTCACATAAAGAGAATCATTTAAGTCAAACTCAATGACTTCCTTATTACGCGTAGCCATGTCAATGGTAATCCCCGTACCTCTCCGATAAGATGGATACACAAGATTCATGACATGGGAAATGGTATCCAGCATCTTAGGCGGATTAATCAATGTTCCGAAGCAAGGGGATGACAGGATAACGCCTGCAAGATTAAATTCTCTCGATTGAAGCATTTTAATCACAACCAAACCACCCATGCTGTGGCCAAGCATAAAAACAGGCAGTCCGAATGTATAGGCTTCATTCACCCACGTCTCTACGGTATCGATATATTCTTCAAACGAATTAATATGGCCGCGGTTTGCTCTTGAAGTCATCCCTTGTCCAGGCAGGTCTCCATTTATAACATGGTATCCAGCTGACAGCCACTTTTGGACAAGCCAAGTGTATCTTCCGGAATGCTCCATTGCCCCATGGACAATGACAATTACCCCGTTAGCCTTCCCCTCGGTTTCCCATTTTTTCATAGATGCACTCCTCCAGTTTGATTATACGTAAATATATTTACACATCATTTTTTTATATGTACACTTTCATTAACTATCTATTTTACAATAGAATACGGAGGTTATGAAATGAAATTATATCAATATAAAGATAAAATCCCTTCCTTACATAAATCAGCCTATATAGCTGACTATGCTGTCATAACCGGTGACGTTACGATTGGCAAGAACTCAAGCATTTGGTTTAATACGGTTATTCGAGGCGATGTCGCCCCCGTAATCATCGGCGACAATGTCAATGTTCAGGACAATTCTGTCCTGCATCAAAGCCCTAATAATCCGTTGATTCTTGAGGATGATGTCACAGTCGGACATCAGTGCATCCTTCATAGCTGCCATGTAAAGAAGAAAGCCTTAATAGGAATGGGCTCCATCATTCTCGATGGCGCTGAAATTGGCGAAGGTGCTTTCATCGGTGCCGGCAGTCTTGTCCCGCAGGGCAAGAAAATCCCGCCAAATACCCTTGCGTTCGGCCGCCCAGCTAAAATAATCCGCCCGTTAACAGACGAGGACATAAAGGATATGGACCGAATCTATCGAGAGTATGCTGAGAAAGGCCGTTATTATGCCAGTATACAACCAATCCAACCAAATCAATAAACCAATATAGAATGGGATACATCTTATTGTATACCCATTTTTTATGTTCATTATCATATTAGGGTGTTCCAATTTGTCCTGCCAGAGGAACATGACAACCTCATTTCTCTACATCTATTTAATGACCAGCCTGAATAGTTCATATGTTTGTTCTTGTATGTATGGAAAGATAATTACTTAGTACCTATCAATTATTTTACTGTATAAGAATCATTTTGGTTTCATTTTCCATTAAATATTTTTTTGAAAACGGTATCATCCATTCATAAAGAATAGGCATCCGCAACGGAAGCGGATGCCCCAGGATTATTACATCCCTATTAATGTGTCGTTACTAAATCTTCAGTCATTGTTTGAAAAGAGTACTTTTTTTCGATAAAGATTCCATACCAGATCATGAACACAAGTACTGTCCAAATCTTGCGGCTATTATCGGCCTTTCCTTTTACATGGTCATCAAGCAAACGGAGAATGACATCCTTATGGAATAAATGGTCCGTGTCACTTTCCAGAATAATGTTCACAGCCCAATCATACATCTCATCCTTCAGCCAATGACGAATTGGAACAGGGAAACCTAGTTTCTTTCTTGTGAGGACATGGTCAGGAACAATTCCTTCCACGGCTTTGCGCAGAATGTACTTAGTTGTGCCATGACTTGTCTTCATATCAGATGGAATCTTAGATGCCACCTCAAATACTTCCTTATCAAGGAATGGTACACGCAGCTCAAGAGAATGTGCCATCGTCATCCGATCAGCCTTTAACAAAATGTCCCCTCTGAGCCATGTATGAATATCAATGTATTGCATCTTGCTGACATCCTCATACCCTGCTGCGTCACGATAGAATGGTGCAGTAATGGTCTTATAATCCAACCCGCCATGGTATGGTTTGTACAGCTCTTTCTTTTCATCCTCCACGAACATTTTCGCATTGCCGATATAGCGTTCTTCCATTGGTGTACAGCCACGTTCAATGAAGCTCTTTCCTTTAACCCCTTCAGGAAGAATAGCCGCAATTCGTTTTAAGGAACGGGTTAAGACTGCAGGCATTTTCGTGAATACCTCAAGAGATTGCGGTTCGCGGTAAATATTATAACCGCCAAATAATTCATCCGCTCCTTCCCCAGACAGCACGACCTTCACATGCTTTCTCGCTTCCCTTGAAACGAAATAAAGTGGTACACATGCCGGGTCAGCAAGCGGATCATCAGCATGCCACATAATCTTCGGCAGTTCCTGCATATATTCCTCCGGCGAAATGATGTAGCTAATGTTTTCTACGCCCAATTTATCGGCTGTTTCTTTTGCCACATCGATCTCACTGAATCCTTCATGCTCAAAGCCGACAGAGAACGTCTTAATATTTGGATGGAATTTCTTTGCGATAGAAGCAATTATAGAAGAATCAATTCCTCCGGAAAGGAATGAACCGACAGGCACATCTGAGCGCATATGCTTCTGTACACTGTCAATCATTACTTCACGAATCTCCTCTGTCCAATCCTGCTCTGACTTCAGAACTGGTGAAAAGGACGCCTTCCAATATTGACCGATTTCAATTGGTCCCCCGATTGATTTCTTTAGATAATGTCCTGGGAGCAGCTTCTTGATGCCATCTGTCATTGTTTCCGGCTCAGGCACGAATTGATAAGTTAAATAATGCTGCAATGCATCCAAATTAACCTCTTCATCACCAGAAGCCAATACGATGCTCTTCTTCTCAGAGGCAAAGAATAATCTGTCTTCTTCCTCTTTATAGAAGAACGGCTTGATTCCAAACGGATCGCGTGCTGCAAAGATGGATTTCTCCTTTTTGTCCCAAATGACGAACCCGAACATCCCGCGCAGCTTCTTAACAGCCGCTTCTCCATAATACGCATATGCACCAAGGATAGCCTCCGTATCAGAATTCGTCTTGAATTCCAACCCTTTAAGGGAAAGCTCCTCTCTTAGCTCCAAATAGTTATAAATTTCACCATTGAAAACGATCCAATACCGTTCATTCTCAAAAGAAAGTGGCTGGTGACCGCTTTCCAGGTCAATAATACTTAAACGGCGAAAGCCTAATTGAATATATTCATCAACATAAAAACCTTCATCATCTGGTCCTCTATGGTAAATAAGATTGTTCATTTCCTTTAAACAATCAGATACGAGAGCATCTTGACATTTATCTAGAACACACCCAACAAAACCGCACATTACGAAAAAAACCTCGCTTTATAATAAATATTTTTTATAATTGCACCAATCTATACTATCAGACTTTTTGCGCAAAATATGTCGAATCCTACGAATTATTTACCGGTATTTTTAGAAAAATATGTAACATTAGTATGTCATTTGTCGCATAAAGACTATTAAAAAAACCTTAGGGCATGTATGCCCTAAGGTTTTTTCATTATATGGAAGCTTGTGTACGAAGTACTTCTGCTTTATCTGTTTTCTCCCATGGAAGATCCAGGTCATTGCGTCCAAAATGGCCGTAAGCAGCTGTTTGTTTATAAATTGGACGGCGCAGATCAAGCATTTTGATGATACCAGCTGGACGAAGGTCAAAGTTTGCACGGATTAATTCAACCAGCTTATCTTCATCAACCTTGCCAGTTTCAAAAGTATTCACCGCAATGGATACAGGCTGAGCTACTCCAATCGCATAAGCCAATTGAACTTCAGCCTTTTCAGCGAGACCGGCTGCCACGATGTTCTTCGCTACATATCTGGCAGCATAGGCAGCAGAACGGTCTACCTTTGTCGCATCCTTGCCGGAGAAAGCACCACCGCCATGACGCGCATAACCGCCATACGTATCAACGATGATTTTTCGACCAGTTAATCCAGCATCTCCTTGAGGTCCGCCAATCACGAAGCGGCCTGTTGGATTGATGAAGTATTTTGTCGCTTCATCAATTAAATGAGCCGGAACAACTGACTTGATTACATGCTCTTTTAAATCCGCCTGAATTTGTTCAAGGGTTGTTTCCGGGTCATGCTGAGTTGAAATAACAATTGTATCAACACGAACAGGTTTATCATTCTCATCGTATTCTACAGTTACTTGAGTTTTTCCATCAGGACGAAGGTATGGCAGGATTTCCTGCTTACGTACTTCTGTCAATCTTCTTGATAATTGGTGGGCAAGTGAGATTGGTAGAGGCATTAATTCCTCTGTTTCATTGCAGGCAAACCCAAACATCAGGCCTTGGTCACCAGCACCGATTGCTTCGATTTCTTCGTCTGTCATCGTTCCTTCTCGAGATTCAAGCGCCTGGTCTACCCCTTGAGCAATATCTGCTGACTGCTCATCAATGGACGTCAAGACAGCACAGGTCTCTGCATCAAAACCGTACTTCGCTCTTGTATACCCAATTCCTTTAATCGTTTCACGAACGATTTTCGGAATATCCACATAGGTGGAAGTCGTAATTTCTCCTGCAACAAGGACAAGGCCTGTCGTAACAGAAGTCTCACAAGCTACACGCGCATTTGGATCCTGCGCAAGGATTTCATCTAGAATGGAATCTGAAATTTGGTCACAAATCTTATCTGGATGCCCTTCAGTTACAGATTCAGATGTAAACAAATGTCTCTTAGTCGACATAATAAAACTCCTCCTTAAGTACATATCTATACGGTTACTCATTATCTTTAGTCATGTCCTGAATGCACAAAAAAAGACCTTCCTAAAGAGGAAAGGTCTATATCTCACGAAATTCGCCTTTCACTCTCATCGTTCAAGGCTTCTATTAGCCTTGCATCAAGTTAGCACCTTTGCGTGAACCTAATAGCGGTTCAAACTGCAGGTTGCCCCGGCTTCATAGAGCTTTGTTCCCTCCACCGAGTCTTGATAAGAGTATCCGTTTCAAAGTTAAATCTTAACTTACTATACTATGAACTGTCAATATATGTGCAGGATATATTTGTATGGGTTTCAAAGCCCCTCAACTGTCGCAATTTTATGAATAAATTGATATAATATATTGTGAACAAGTTAACAATATTAGTAATAGGAAATATTAAAAGCCGAATCAATCCTGTATGGCTAAGGAAGTGAGCAGCAGCTAAGGATATGGAACGGTTGTTTAATATTTTTTATTTATCTAATCATTAATTAGTATGTTTAATTTACGCAAATATGTTATACTATTTTTCATACAAGAGACAAATACATTAATTGGAAGAGGATGATTTCTTATGAGCCATGTTGAAATGTCCAATGAGTTGAAGCAACTGCTATCTAATGAGAATATGCACATCCAGTTATCCGTTCCTCAATTGGTTGAGAAAGTATTAGCACGAAATGAAGGGATTTTGACATCCACTGGTGCTATCAAGGCAGAAACAGGCAAGTATACCGGTCGATCTCCAAAAGATAAATATATTGTCGAGGAAGCTTCCTCAAAGGATAAAATTGACTGGGGAAGCGTAAATAAACCCATCTCGGAGGAAGCATTCGCGAACCTGTATGAGAAGGTCATCAGCTACTTGAATAAGCAGGATGAACTTTTCGTCTTCAATGGCTACGCAGGTGCAGATAAAGAATACCGCTTACCTATTCAAGTAATCAATGAATATGCTTGGCATAATCTGTTTGTACATCAGCTGTTCATCCGCCCGACAGCGGAAGAACTAAAAACCCATAGCTCAGAATTCACGATTATTTGTGCGCCTGGATTTAAGGCAGACCCGAAAGTTGACGGTACGAGATCTGAAACCTTCATTATCGTTTCATTCGAGAAGAAAGTCGTCTTAATCGGCGGTACAGAATATGCCGGGGAAATGAAGAAATCCGTCTTTTCCATCATGAACTACTTGCTTCCT
The DNA here is from genome assembly GCF_001183965.1 of Bacillus sp. FJAT-27916. Taxonomy (GTDB): domain Bacteria; phylum Bacillota; class Bacilli; order Bacillales; family Pradoshiaceae; genus Pradoshia. The sequence continues at coordinate 750,378 of NZ_LFZV01000001.1, read as the reverse complement.
GAGAAAGACGTATTCTCCATGCACTGTTCAGCCAATGTTGGACAGGAAGGGGATGTTGCCCTATTCTTTGGTCTTTCCGGTACAGGCAAGACAACCTTATCAGCAGATCCGAGCCGCCGCTTGATTGGTGATGATGAACACGGCTGGTCTCCAAGCGGTGTCTTTAATATCGAAGGGGGCTGCTATGCAAAGTGCATAAACTTATCTCATGAGAAAGAGCCGCAAATCTTCGATGCCATTCGATTCGGTTCTGTCCTTGAGAATGTAATGGTTGATGATAAGACTCGCATTGCTGACTATGACAATGGTTTCTTAACGGAAAATACACGGGCTGCTTACCCAATCGATGCCATCGACAACATCGTCAAACCAAGTGTGGCTGGGCACCCGACAACCATTATCTTTTTGACAGCTGATGCATTCGGTGTGCTGCCTCCTATCAGCAAGCTGACAAAGGAACAAGCCATGTATCATTTCTTGAGCGGCTACACGAGCAAACTAGCTGGAACAGAACGCGGCATTACTGCACCAGAGGCAACCTTCTCAACCTGCTTCGGTTCACCATTCCTTCCGCTTCAGCCTACACGCTATGCGGAGATGCTTGGCAAGAACATCGAGGAGCATAATGTCCAGGTATACTTGGTCAATACAGGATGGACAGGCGGCGAATATGGCACAGGCAGCCGTATGAAGCTCTCATACACCCGCTTGATGGTACAGGCAGCCCTTGAGGGTGAACTAAGCAATGTTGAAACCGTTCAAGACAGTGTATTCGGCCTACATATCCCGCTTCATGTCCCTGGCGTACCCGATGTCGTATTGCAGCCAAATAAAACATGGGCAGATCAAGAGGCCTACTATAAGAAAGCTCATGAGCTTGCAGCCAAGTTCCGTGAGAATTTCTTGTCATTTGATCATATCGACACAAATATCGTCATTAAAGGCGGTCCAATTGCTTAAAGAAATAGCAAAAGCGGAGAAATCAATTATGATTTCTCCACTTTTTTTGTATGTACACCATTCGATTCTTCTCAACGAGCGGCCACTTCTTCAGCCAGTTCTTTATCGCTATTCTCTTTTCATATAGATCCAGCCGCTCGGCTGTCTCTGCAAAAAACGGAGTCGGCCGTATCTTCATCGCAAGGAGGTCATGCACGCCCCATGGTGCACATAATTGAAGATCTCCATGTTCATCCAGCTTTACGCCGACTGCACTTGCCGTTTCGGGGAATTTAGAGATAGCATCACTAGTTGAAGTATACGGAGGAATCTGATTGACCATATGCATCCTTGCTTCATTCTTGACGGACCACGGCCTGCCCGGCAGGAGCCTCTCTAACTTCCGCTCTAAATCCTTTTCCACTCTCTCATCTGTCTCGCTCTCATCGAAGTAGATAAAGTCTATATCTGGAAGCGGCGTTCTCTTTGTATACCCATGTAAGACATCCCATACCTTTGTACGGACAAAACCGGCACAAATCGACCAATCTGATTTATGCAAAGATTGGGCTGCTTCCAAGGTCTCCATCATCCAACGGTCTTGTTGAATGACTTTAAGGATATCTGCTTCATTCTTCAATCTACATCCCGCCTCTCATTTCATTCACCGCTCTTAAACAATATCTCTTAATATCCGCCAATTCATCTTTATTTACAGGCAATTGAGCTTTCTCACAGAAGGAAACAAAGTCAGTGCAAGCTTTCATAATTTCCGCCTCAAACACCCCTTTCGGAATACGCTCACTTACTATTTCAGTCTGTTCAACAGACAGGACAAAGCCCTCTTCATCTGTTTCATACTGATAATCCAACACCTTTAATTGGCAGTCCTGCTCATTTAGCAGAATAAAGAAATCCGTTGAATAATCCAGAAAAATAATATTTGCCCCTCCATCTTTCTCATAATCCTTGAACCGAATCAAGGTCTCACACGTCGTCAAGAGAGAGGTCGTAGCATAGCTCATACCGCCAAACCGCTCTCCTCGAATCCAGAAAGATATCTCTCCGTCCAAAAAACTATCATCCACTTGTGTCTTCAAATTACGGAGGGCCGCCTCCTTACAGCCTGATTCCAAGATACTTATCAGAGACAGCTGACTAACCGTGTCATCACGGTGAAATTCATAATCATACACAAAAATACCAATCTGAAAATCCATTCTGTCTCCCCCTTTATCGCTAGGAAAATCAAAAAAGGCACACAGTGCATATGCCTTCTGTCTGCCTTTTAGCTTCTTAGTTGCTGGAATTTAAGGAGATAAGCTGATAGGTTATCGTTGTCTTAGCGTTCTCCCATTCTACCTTCTTGATCAATGCTGTTCCTCTTGTGTCTCCTTCAAGCGTTGTCCGAATTTCAATCGGAATATCAATTGGATATAATCGATATCCATCCTTTTGTAATGTGAAGAGATTTTCCTGAACACGCTTCTCATTAGATTTCGTCACAATGAGGGTATTCATCTCCATTGGCATGCCCACATTATTCAACTCCCTCGTTTGATCTACTTATTTACCATCGTACCATTGGAAGCCGTTTCTTTCATCCATTTCGTCAGATCACGCACAATTTGACGGTTTATTTCCGGTGGAAAGTAATGGGTAAATCCGGGAAAATACCATGTTTCCACTTCTTTACCTGCCTCTCTCAACCGCTCCTCAAGCATCACTGCATGCTGAATGGAGACATTCTTATCTTCCTCGCCATGAATAATCAGTACCTTACAAGCGATTCTCTCTATCTCATAGAGAGGCGTACGTGCTTTATAGGCAGCCGGATACTTCATCGGGCTTCCCCCAATGACCCGCTTGAGCATTCTTCGAAGATCAATCCGCTCCTTATAGGTAAGCACCATATCTGATACTCCTCCCCACGTAACAAGGGAGGCAGCCTCCGGACAGCCAATAGCTGCCCAAAGAGCCATAATTCCTCCTCGTGAGAAACCAAATAGGTGAATCCGCTCTGGATTAACCATTGGATGCCTCTTCAATAATTCAAAGCCGGCAATCGCATCAAAGCGGTCCTCCAAAGCAAAATCCTCATCTCCCTCCCCTCCCTGATTCCCTCGGTAAAAGGGAGCGAACACAACAAATCCCTGTGAGGCGAACTGGATGATTCTGCTCGGTCTGACGGTGCCGACATTCTTGATTCCGCCTCGCAGGTATAGAAAACCATCATGTATTCCAGCATCCTTTGGTTCTGCCAACAGTCCTTTCACCGTCAAGCCATTCGAGAGATAGGTCACCATATATAAAGAAATCCTTGGATGCGGGGAAGGGTATCGTGTTTTTTCGACTATTTGTCCAAGCTTAGAGGATGTTTGTTCCACTCTTCCTCACTCCTTTCATTTATAGGCAATCACACATTTTTTCCCGTATACATACAATGCAAGTATTAAACCAACGGCATACATATTGCCCGTTAAGGAGGAATTTCCCTTGAAGAACAAGCTTAAAACCAGCCTATTCTGCTTGTTATCGTTCGTTCTTCTCTTTAGTTTAGCTGCCTGCAAAGACAGCGGGGATGATAAAGAGAAAGCATTGAAACCAGTCCGCGTGGCAGAGGTAACCCGCTCCATTTTCTACGCTCCGCAATATGTCGCCCTTGAGAAAGGCTTCTTTACAAAAGAAGGCCTTAAAGTCGACCTGCAGACAACCTGGGGCGGTGATAAAACCATGACAGCCCTATTATCAGGAGGAGCTGATGTCGCGCTAGTCGGCTCAGAGACATCCATCTATGTGCATGCCCAAGAATCACGAGATCCGGTCATTAATTTTGCCCAGCTTACCCAAACAGACGGCACCTTTCTAATCTCAAGAAAAGAAATCAAGGATTTTAACTGGGATATGCTGAAGGACAGTACCTTCTTAGGCCAGCGAAAAGGCGGGATGCCGCAAATGGTCGGCGAGTTCGTATTGAAGAAGCATGGAATCGACCCACAGAAGGACTTGGATTTAATCCAGAATATTGACTTTGCCAATATCGCGAGTGCCTTCTCATCAGGTACAGGTGAATTCGTCCAGCTATTCGAACCCCAGGCAAGCATGTTCGAGAAAGAAGGCAAAGGGTATATCGTTGCCTCATTCGGCCAAGAATCAGGCCATATTCCTTATACCACCTTCATGGCTAAACAGAGTTATATAAAAGATAACCAAGATACGATTGAAAAATTCACACGGGCCATCTATAAAGCTCAGCAATGGGTGCAAGAAACTGATTCAGCTGAGGTCGCCAAGATTATTTCACCTTATTTCGAGGACACCGATACATCTATCATCACTTTAGCGGTTGAGCGCTATAAGGCGCAGGAATCGTTTGCCCTCGATCCCATCCTTGATAAGGAAGAATGGGCAAATCTTCAGGATATCATGAAGGAAGCTGGAGAAATCGAATCACTAATTGACCACCAAACATTAGTGGATACCTCCTTCGCCGAAGAGGTCTCCAAATAACAAAGGAGAATATAGCACCATGCCTTTACTCCAAATTAAAAATGTCTCACACCTCTATTTATCCAAAAATGAAGCTGCAGCTGCACTTGAAGACATTACGTTAAGCGTCGAGAAGGGAGAATTCATTTCTCTTCTCGGCCCAAGCGGCTGCGGTAAAACTACCTTGCTCTCCATTGTTTCGGGTCTGATGAAGCCTACAGAGGGCTCTGTAACCATCTCAGGCCATAATGTCTTAGAGAGCCGAGAGGATATTGGCTACATGCTTCAGCAGGATTATCTCTTTCCATGGAAGACTATTAAGGAAAATATCCTGATTGGTCCTAAGCTGTTAAAGAAGCTAGACGATGAGCATGAGGCCAGTGCCCTTTCTTTACTCGAGCAAATCGGGCTCGGCGATGTGTTAGGGAAATTCCCACGCGAGCTTTCAGGCGGTATGCGGCAGCGGGTCGCTCTCGTGCGTACACTCGCCACAAATCCGACTCTTTTATTACTCGACGAACCCTTCTCTGCTCTTGACTTCCAAACAAAGCTGAAATTAGAGGACCTGGTCTCATCAACCTTAAAGTCCTTTGGGAAAACAGCGATTCTCGTCACCCATGATATCGGGGAGGCCGTTGCCATGAGCGACCGTATTTTCCTGCTTTCACCCCATCCTGGCAAAATTCATAAGGAATTTATTGTCCCGGAGGAAGTAAGGAATCTCTCCCCATTCACAGCCAGGAATCACCCGGATTACAATGAAGTATTCCAAGCCATCTGGAAGGAGATGGAGCAATATGCCTGATGAACAGAAAGTGCAAGCCCTTCATCGCGGCTATCTCCAGCAATTGAAGAAATCACAGCGCCAAGTATGGGGCTACCAAGGAATACTATTCGTGCTCTTCTTTGCTCTATGGGAGACGGCGAGCCGTCTTCTCTGGATTGATCCGCTTCTTTTCTCTGCTCCATCAAAAGTCGTCAAAATGCTGATTGAAAAGATTCAGGATGGGAGTCTGGCTATTCATTCCGGTCTCACCTTATTTGAAACGGTTGTCAGCTTCATTCTCGGCACACTGCTTGGCACGATGCTGGCTGCTGCACTCTGGTGGTCACCGCTTCTCTCCAAGGTTCTGGACCCGTATCTTGTTATCTTTAATGCGATGCCAAAGGTCGCTCTCGGTCCCATTATAATCGTGGCTATGGGCCCGGGTATGACATCCATCATCGCAAACGGGATTATCATCTCTGTCATTATCACAACCATTGTCGTGTATACGAGCTTTAGAGAGATTGATCCGAATTATATAAAGGTGCTGCAAACCTTTAAGGCTGGGCGGGGCCGTATCTTTATGGAAGCTGTCCTCCCCTATTCCCTGCCAGTTATCATATCTACGCTAAAGGTCAATGTCGGCCTTGCCTGGGTCGGCGTCATTGTAGGAGAATTCCTGGTCAGCTCCGAGGGACTCGGATATTTAATCATCTACGGGTTCCAGGTTTTTAATTTCACCCTTGTGCTCATGGCCTTGCTTGTCATCGCGGTCTTTGCCACCGTTATGTATAAATTCGTTGAATTTCTGGAATCAAAGCTTATTCGTGACCAGCATCATTGATTGCAGCTAATCGGTCCAATGCATAGGGAACAACTTTGTCTTTCATGATAAAGCTATAGTCAGAGCTTGTTTGATAATTGTCCGGCAATCGATCAACTAAGAGGGGCCCATCAGTTTCCATATAGCTTCCTTTATCCTCCAGCCGGACAATATCTGCATAGTAAACCGCCTTAATGATAGACGATGGCTCACTCTCCACCTTATATTCACCAAGAGGAATCATATCTCCCGCGATTCCCCCTGTTTCTTCATTCACTTCACGCACTGCTGCCTGAACAGGGGTTTCATTTTCTTCAACCTTTCCTCCTGGAAACTCAATTCCTCGCTTTGGATGCTTCGTCAGCAGCCACTTGCCTTGATAGGAACAAATGACTAATACATGGGCTGCCGCTTGCCCGAATAAACCTTGCTTATCATTCCACTGCACTTGATTATCATAATAATCATAAAACCTCTTCATCTCATACCACCTCCTCATCAAGAGTGTTCTTTCCTGCTTTTCCTACATAAAATTATAGCATTCCATCGGGATTCCCCCTTATTCGACGCATCCTTTTACAATATTTCTTGTTTTTCAAGAGTAGACTTATTCATGTTGGGGTAAACAAATACTATATGGATAGAGAAAATAATTGGAAAGGAGTTTAAAGAATGAATTTCATTGATGAACTATACCAGCTGTACCGTGATAAGCTGACCGGGGATGATGAAGACATCGATGTATTGGCGCTTGCCGTTTTAGAGCAATTAGACCGCAATGATGTTCTGCAATTGATTTCAGAGCTTGAGGATCGTGAACTATATAATTTAATGGGGCTTTATTTAACTGACAGCCTGAAGAGGCGCTTTGCGAATGATACATTCGACCATGACCCTTCAAAATTTCTCCATTGATTGGCATGCATACATAGCCGAACCTTCCTGACTAAAGGAGGTTTTTTTTCGTTGTTCTCAAAAAATGTTATACTAGCCTTATCTGCGTCTTTTAGGAGGATAATGAATGGGAATGATGTACATCGTATTTCTCGTAAGTGCCATTATTATCGTAGCCGTAATCGCTGTTACGGCCATGGTCACCACCAAAGCATATGGATACAAACATACAATTGACCCCATCGAGAATAACCCTAACATCCAAGAAAAAAGGCCTTCTGAGGAAAAATAAAAAAGGAGGAATCACTCCTCCTTTAAAAATCAGGCAAATACTTGCTTCAATTCTTCCTTTGATTGTTTGAGCCAGAAATTCATTAATTTCTTTGCGCCCTCAAGATCATGCAATTTAGCCTGACCGCATTGTTTCTCGTTAGCGGCTGGAATCTCGGTAATCTCCACCGCTTCCTTCATCGTTTTATCAAGGACATCAATGATTTCCTCAACCGTCGGCTCCCCGCTCACCACAAGATAAAACCCGGTCTGGCATCCCATTGGCGAGATATCGATAATATCGAAATGCGTGTAATCCTCCGCATACTTACGGATATTAAAGGCAAGCAAATGTTCTAATGTATGAATCGCATCCGGCTTCATCGCCTGCTTATTTGGCTGGCAGAAACGAATATCAAACTTATTGACAACACCGTCGCTCCCTACCTTATGAACACCGCAATGACGTACATAGGGGGCTTTTACCGCATTATGGTCCAATTCAAAGCTTTCTACAGATGGCATATGATGATGACCTCCTTTTTTACTCCTTTCATTCTACCTCTTCCCTGACTATATTTCATCTCTAAAATTTGATGTTTCAAGCAAAAAACTTTATCATATGGTGGAACAAATCAAAAAATGAAAGAAGTTATTAAACATGAAAAAGATTCTTTTGAAGATCATTCATTTTTACCGAGTCGGCATCTCCCCCCTGAAACCGCCAAGCTGCCGTTTCTACCCAACCTGCTCCACTTATGGGCTGGAGGCAATAGAACGTTTTGGCGCATTGAAAGGAACTTGGCTGACGATTAAACGGATATCAAAATGTCATCCATTCCATCCAGGCGGATTTGACCCCGTCCCTGAGAAAAAAACAAAGGATGATAAAAACACTTGATTTATCAAAAAAACCACTGTATGATAGCCATATGTCAAATCGAAATCGTTTCGATTTATTTTTATGCCATTTAAATCGTAATCAGTACGATTAAGATAAAAAGGAGGCTATAGCTTTGCGTAAGCTAACATTTGCATTTGCACTAATTCTTACAGTATCCGTCTTCTTAGCTGGCTGCGGTTCATCCTCATCCGAAACTAAAAAAGACGATTCTGCATTAACAATCTACACCACCGTTTACCCGCTCCAATATTTTACTGAGCAGATTGGCGGCGAATATGTGAATGTCAGCTCTATCTATCCAGCCGGAGTAGATGAGCATACCTTTGAACCGACTCAAAAGGACATCATTAATATCGCAGAAGCTGACCTATTCTATTATATCGGCTATAACCTCGAGGGCTTTGTCACAAGCGCCGAGAAAACCTTAAAGAACGAAGATGTAGAGATGGTTGCCATTGGCGAGGATGTTCATATCGAGGAGGAGGACCATGACCACGAGGAAGAGGGCCATGACCACGAGGAAGAAGCAGACGATGGACACGATCATGGCTCCGTAGACCCGCACCTTTGGATAGACCCGGTCTATGCAAAGGAAATGGCGGAACTAATCAAGGATTCCCTTTCTGAGAAGCTCCCAGAGCAAAGTGGTGTATTCGAAGAAAACTATCAGACTTTAGCCAAGAAACTGGACAATTTGAATGAAGAATTTGCTGCAGCTACTACAAACGCCAAGCACTCAGAATTCTTGGTTTCCCATGCAGCATTTGGTTATTGGGCAGAGCGATACGGCCTTGATCAAATCAGTGTCTCTGGTATTTCCACATCAGAGGAGCCAAGCCAAAAATCCTTGCAAAATCTTGTGGATACAGCTGAAGATCATGATTTAACCTATATTCTCGTCGAGCAGAATGTCAGCAGCAAATTGACAGATGTCATCAAAAATGAGGCTGATTTGACATCTCTCCCGATTCATAATTTAGCTACACTGACACAGGATGATCTCAATGACAATCGTGATTATTTCTCTATCATGGAAGATAATCTCAAGTCATTAAAGACAGCTTTAAATTAAACAGAAGCGGAAGCTAGGTGCTTCCGCTTTTTTGATGTTTTGTCCAGTTTTTTCTGCTCATAAAACTTCTCTCCGGCCGCATCCTAATGCCAAAGGAGGAGATTGATGATGCCAAATGGAGTCAAATGTTCCGTGGATTCATGCCATTTTTGGAAGGCAGGCAATAAATGCGCAGCCGAAAAGATTCAAGTGAATACCTATTCCGAGGAGCGTGCTTATAAAAGCGGCGATACCGGTTGTAAGACATTCCGTCCATCAAATGATATCCTTTAAATTCAAGGGGCTTCTTTCAGAGAGGCCTCTTTTTATAATGAAAACAGGACATTTTAACTAGTATTAAGACAAGGAAGATTATATAATAAATTCAAAATATATACTTTTTCAAAAAGGGAGAAGTTGAGTGATGCTAAATAAGATGCTGAGTTCGATTGGGATTGGAGCTGCCAAGGTCGATACGCAATTGTATCAAACAAGTTATACAGTTGGTGAAGAATTAGCCGGTAAGATTGTCATCAAAGGGGGAAAAACGGAACAGCAGATTGACCGCCTCTATTTGTCGCTAATGGCTACGTACGAGGTGGAGAAGGATGACCATAAATACACTCAGAAAGCTGAGATCGAAAAGTATCAATTATCTGAAGCGTTTCTCATACAGCCAGATGAAGTAAAGGAGATTCCTTTCTCCTTTCAGCTGCCGTTCGATGTTCCAATCACCAAGGGAAGAACGCGGGCATGGATTCAGACAGGATTAGATATTAAAAATGCCGTTGACCCTCAGGACCAGGATTATATCGACATCAACCCGCATCCGCTCGTCCTTGAATTCCTGCAGACTGTTAATCAATTAGGGTTCCGTCTGCGCGAGGTCGAATGCAAAAAGGCATCCGCATCCGTTCGGAAGCGATTCCCATTCGTGCAGGAATTTGAGTTTAAACCAATCAGCGGTGAATTCCGCTCCAAGCTTGATGAACTAGAGGCCATCTTTTATGTTTCAAGAGATGAAATTGAAGTACTTTTGCAGATTGACAGAAGAGCAAGAGGCTTTGGCATCTTTGAGGGACTCGGTCTTGATGAGAGCTTTGTACGATTTACGTATGACAAAGGGGACTTACCGTCACTCAGCAGCCGGTTGACGAATCTGATCCGTCAGCATAGCTAACCTTAATGATTCACCATTAGGCTCATCTATCTGCGGGAGGATGAGTCTTTTTATTTCTGATACAAAAAATGAAAGCGCCTTCAATAAGGCGCTCTCATTCATTTAATTTCCTTTAATAAGGTTGCCACTTCTTTTTCAGCAATGTTGGTAATCGCGGTTATCACTGATAATGGAAGTCCGCGCCGCAATAGAATCTCAGCAATCAAATATTGCTTTTTCGAACGAGCCATTTTCTCCCCGCCTTCTCAAGTCTTTTTTATTATTATACTGGAAATCAAGACTGAAAAGAATAAGTCCTTCACCTAATTTTCTGAATTCACAGGAAATATTTAGTTAATTCCTTTCGTACAAGCTTATTTGAAGCATTGCGGGGAAGCTCGTTCATAACAATAAAATGCTTGGGAATCTTGTACTTGGCAAGCCTTTCAGTGCAGAATTGAAGGATTTCCTCCTTATTGAATACAGCCCCTTCCTGCAATACAAGAGCAGCACCTGGTACGGCACCCCATACGTCATCATTTAGTCCTATTACACCTGCTTCTTTGACAACGGGATGGGCACTTAACACAGATTCAACCTCTGCTGGATACACATTCTCCCCGCCGGAGATAATTAAATCAGAACGGCGGTCAAGCATGTATAAATAGCCCTCCTCATCCAAATAGCCAAGGTCACCTGTATGGAACCAGCCGCCAGCAAATGACTCTTTCCCTCTGTCATGAAGATAACCCGGCGTCACATTCGGCCCTTTAACCCGAATTTCTCCAGGTTCATGTGGGTCTGCTTCCCGGCCATCCTTCCAAATGGAAATCTCACACGGGAATAAAGGCTTACCGGCAGAACCAAGCTTCCTTAAAGCATCCTCCGGGGCAAGAGTCGCAATCTGAGAGGAGGTCTCCGTCATCCCATATGTCTGGAATACTCGGATGTTCTTTTCTGCCGTACGTTCAAGCAATGGCATAGGTGCCGGTCCCCCGCCTAAGAGCATGCCATAAAAGGATGCAGGATATTCAGCCTCGTTCAAATCATCCAGCATACGGCTCAGCATCGTAGACACAATTGACATAATGGTCACACCTTCAGTCAAAATCTCCTGATTCGCAAGCTTCGGGTCAAAATGCCTGTGAAGGACAACTGCACTGCCATAGATGACGGAACGCAGCAGAATAGATAACCCGCTGATATGAAATAACGGCATCGCACACAACCATTTGTCATTCTCTCTAAGTCCGAGATTAAGCATGGATCCGAAAGCACTGGATAGGTGGTTGCCATAGGTTTGCCTAACAGCCTTTGCCTTTCCCGTTGTCCCGGATGTATACATAATGGTCGCTGTTTCATTGAGATTCATTTCTTTGATAATAGGAAAAGGCTGCGGCTCCGTCTCCCTTAACGTGTTCAACGCAATGATGCTGGTCTCGCTTTCCGTTTCCCTATCTGTAATCAGGAAGGCTGCATCTGCATCCTGGAGCTGCCACTCACGCTCATGGTCGGTCAACCTTCCATTCAGCAGAAGCGTTTGAGTGCCAATCAGCATTAGACCATGAATAATAAAAACCATCTCAGCACTATTATTCATTTGGATGGCCACGCACTGTCCGCGCATGATGCCCAATCCCGTCAGCCTTTTGGCATATAAGAGAGACATATTTTTAAGCTCCTCAAAGGTCCAGACACTCCCTTCAAAGAACAAGGCAGCTCTGTTCGGAGTCAAAGATGCACGTTGGCTGAGAAATTGCGGTATTGATGATTTTCCTTGTATAAACATATCCTCACCTTTTTCAATCTGCAAAAATGGAAACAGCCTGACGAAATGACACGTCAAGCTGTTTGTATAAAATCAAGGGAATCTTGGGAATTGGCCAAAGTCTGGTTTCCGTTTCTCCTTAAAGGCATCTCGTCCTTCTTTTGCTTCATCCGTTGTGTAGTAAAGCAAGGTTGCATCTCCTGCTAATTGCTGTAAGCCTGCAAGACCGTCTGTATCTGCATTGAAGGATGCTTTAAGGAATCGAAGAGCAGTTGGACTCTTCTCAAGCATGATTTCGCACCACTCTACTGTTTCCTTTTCTAATTCTTCAAGAGGCACTACTTTGTTGACAAGCCCCATTTCAAGCGCTTCCTGTGCATCATATTGTCGGCATAGGTACCAGATTTCCTTCGCTTTCTTATGTCCGACGATTCGTGCCAAGTAGCCTGCACCATAGCCGGCATCAAAGCTTCCGACATTCGGGCCAGTTTGGCCGAAGCGAGCGTTTTCTGCCGCGATTGTTAAGTCACAGACCACATGCAGTACATGTCCGCCGCCGATTGCATAGCCGGCAACCATGGCCACGACAGGTTTTGGAATAACACGAATCAAACGTTGAAGATCCAGCACGTTCAAGCGAGGGATTTCGTCATCACCGACATATCCGCCATGTCCTCTGACCTTTTGGTCTCCGCCTGAACAGAAGGCTAAGTCTCCAGCTCCTGTAAGAATAATAACCCCAATTTCATTATCATCACGGGCGCGTGAGAAAGCATCAATCAGCTCCATCACCGTTTTAGGTGTGAATGCATTTCTGACCTCAGGCCTGTTGATTGTAATTTTGGCAATCCCATTATATTTTTCATAGAGAATTTCATCGTATGTACGAATTGGAACCCATTCAATCGCCATCATATTTCCTCCTTTTTAAATAGTCAACTACTATTCTACCAAATTCCGCCGGTTTCTCCACGTGAATTGCATGACCGGCACCCTCAATTATCGAAATTTGTGGAAAAGGCAGCGCATCGGCCATTTGTTTAGCTATGCGCACGAATTTCGAGTCAAGCTCGCCAGCAAGAAGCTGAACGGGCATTTGCAGCCCCGCCAGCTCTCCCCAGCAGGAAGGCTGAGATCCAGTTCCCATTCCCAGCAGACTTCCGGCTAGACCTGCTGCCCTTTGGGATACCCGCTCTTCCCTCACTCGGTCCTTTATTTCTTTTGGCAATGTCTCTTGTGTAGCAAAGAGAGGAATCCGGCTCCATTCATCCGCAAACCTCTCTACGCCTATCTCTTCAATCCTGGCAGCCAATGCAGCATCCTTCTTTCGACGGTCCTCCTGCTCAATGGCAGAAGGAAGACCTGGAGAGGAACTCTCAAGGGTGAGACTCATCACATATTCTGGGAAACGGACAGCAAACCCAAGTGCCAACCTTCCTCCCATCGAATAACCAAGCACATGCACTCTAGCCAGACCAAGATCATCGAGGATTGCTCTTAAATCATCCGCTGCCTCCTCCATCCTGTATCTCTCATGACAATTAGGCGCACTTGTTTTCCCATGACCGAGCAGGTCCACCGCAATGAAGCGGTACATATCCTTGTACGTTTCCATAAGTTCGTCCCATGTATGGCTGCTTCCAGTAAAGCCATGGAGCAGCAGTACCGGTTCACCTATCCCAATTATCCGGATATGATAAGTGCTACCGTTGATTGGAATGAAACGCTCAATCAACATGATGCAGCACTCTTATTTCCCGGGAAACACCTTTCACCAATTCCCGATAGGCATCTACATCATGTTGTCGATTTGTCTTCATCTCTACAATGCGGAAATCTGGACTTTCCGACCAGCTGTGAAGGGCTTCATCTACTTCCTCCCATGTCGCTGGACAAACATAGCCGGCACCATATAAAGCAGCCGTATGTTCAAAGCTCAGCCCATGAGGAGTGCCAAATAGTTCTTCAAAGTGCCGTTCCTCCTCTGCCTGCGGCAAGAAGGAGAATATGCCTCCCCCGTCATTATTGATGACAAGTACGAGAAGGTTTAATCCATACATCTTTGCGGCAAGAAACCCATTCATATCATGGAAAAAACTTAAATCTCCAAGAGTCAGCACCGTAGGCCTATCTGATGATGCAGCAATACCAAGAGCCGTGGAAACTGTTCCATCAATTCCATTGGCACCCCTATTGGCAAAAATACGGATCTCTTTATGAGAATCATGGAAGAACGTATCTACATTTCTTATCGGCATGCTGTTTCCCACCACTAAATTCGCTCCATGCGGCAGTAAGCTGTTAAGCTTAGCGAAAAGCTTGCCCTCCTGAATAACTGTCTCATCATGTATGTAATGAAGCTGCTGTTTTACGGCCTGGTCTGTATCTTTCCACATTGAATGCCACTCTAGATTGAAATCAAACTCCAGTTCAGCTGAGATTTGTTCACAAAAAGCCCTTTCATCACAATACAGCATATGTGTACCCATTCCTGTCGGTTCTCGCCATCCTAAACCGCCATCAATAACAAGGTGATTAACCCGCTCCATTGCCTTAATAAATAAGAGCAGCGGCTTAGAAACCGGCATAGAACCAAACCGGATAATTAAATCCGGTTTCAGAAGCTCGAATAAAGACGAATCCTTCAAGAAAGTGTCATAGGTTTCAATTATTTCTTCAGAACCCTCACTGCTTCCCCTAAGCTGTGATAAAGGATCGGCAATAATCGGAAAACCGGTTTTTCTTGAAAGTTGGAAGACCGCATGATCAAATCCGGGCTGATCTATTGATCCGCAAATAATCAGTCCACGCTTAGACTGTTTAATGACTTCTAGGCAATCAGCGAACTGTGCAGCCGTGAGCATCGCACTCCCCTGCCGAACATCAATGCTTGCCCGACTCTCTTCGCTTGCTCTTACCCATTTCTTCATCTCTGATAAATTTGGAATCAGCGGTTCACGAAGCGGAATATTGATATGAACTGGCCCAGCCGGTGCGAGAGCCGCAGTACCAGCTGCCCGAGCCGCAACAGTCCTTGCATAATGGAGCATTGATACTGCTGAATCAGGAAGGGACATTTCTACAAACCATTTCACATGCTGTCCGTATAAATGAAGCTGATCAATGGCCTGGGGAGCACCTATCTCTCTTAATTCATGCGGCCTGTCTGCCGTAAGAACAATCAATGGCACCCTTGCATAATGGGCTTCGACAATAGCTGGATAATAATTGGCTGCGGCTGTTCCTGACGTACATAAAATTGCGACAGGGCTCCTTTTCTCCTTGGCCATGCCAAGTGCGAAAAAAGCAGCAGAACGTTCATCAATATTTACATGAACACGCATCTCTTCATGCTCTGCCATACAGTAAGCAACCGGAGTAGACCTTGAGCCGGGGCTAATGACTACATCCCTGACACCGCAGGCAGTCAATTCATCAACAAAGGATGCAATATAGGCTGTTAAAACCTCTTGATGTTTCATAACGTTAATCCTCCTAAAGCATTGAGCATCGGCTTAAATTTCACTCTCGTTTCCGTGAACTCGCTCTCTGGGTCTGAGCCTTCGACAATCCCGCAGCCTGCAAATAGGCAAGCTTGATTCCCCTTCAAAAGACCAGAGCGGATACCAACGGCGAAATCTCCGTTTCCTTCCCTATCCATCCATCCAACAGGAGCAGAGTAAAATCCTCGATCCATCTCCTCATACTCACCTATCTTCTGCAGTGCCACCTTCCTCGGTGATCCGCCGAGCGCTGGTGTTGGATGCAATAATTCCACAAAATCCAAGATTGAAGACTTCGGCAGTGCTGTTCCTTTAACAGGTGTGTAAAGATGCTGGATGTTCGCCAGCTTCATAAGAATCGGTTCCTGTGGAATATGCAAATCGAGACACTGCTCTTCCATTGCCTTCCTCATCATGCTGACGACGAATTCATGCTCAGACCGATTCTTCTCATCATTCAATAGCTCCATTCCTAAGCGTTCATCTGAATGAACATCACTGCCCCTTTTCGTAGAACCAGCTAAACAGGCGGAGAATACTTGTTTACCCTCTTTCTTGATCAGGCGCTCAGGTGAGGCCCCAAGAAAGCAAGAGCTGCCGGACTCTAATCCAAAGATAAAGCTTGCCGGCTGCTGTTCCGTTAAATTCTGAAGGACTGTCCCGCTCGGTACTGCTCCTTCAAAGTGAAGATCTAATTCACGTGCAAGGACAATCTTGTCCATTAGCCCTGCGCGAATATCCTCCACAGACTGTTCAATTGACTTCTTCCAGCGCCCTGCATTCTTCTCTTCAAATTGAGAGACAGCAGGAATAGAAGCTCCCATTAATGGAGGCAGCGATAAAAGCTGTTCTCTTTCTCTTAGAAATTCTTCTATCATATGGTCCTCACAGTCATCTGTGATTAATTTTGTCGAAGTAAGAAAAACTCCATGAGCACTTTCAGTCAGCAAAAAACGAGGCAAGTAAAATAGATAATCTTCGAGGTCCTCCCACAAACCACTGGAGGCCTTCTCTCCCTCCACAAAGGAAAAACCGCCAAATAAGAGCGGTCCTGTAGCCGCCTCATGTAAGCCGGTATTCATCGATGCTTTGCTCAAAAGCGCTTCCCATTGCTCACGAACTTGGGTAAAACGGTTCCTGCCAATACGGTCAGGCTTGAGCTTTGCAGCAATCCCCATTCCGCAAAGAGCAAGATCACCTGCAGAATCTCTCCAATAAAAGCGTTCTCCTTTATATGAATGACCGCTAGTTTGATAGATTTGCAATGGTTTCATAGCGGCCACAGCTTCCACATGACTAAAAAGGACAGCCTTCTTCGTCTGCCTCACAGTCTTCATTGTTTCAGCCAATCGATGTTTCATATCTGTTATTTGCTGTATTGCCATTCAAATCCCCCCCGGTCCTGTATCCATAAGCTTTCTTAAAGATACACCCGCACATTTTAACCTGTCAATTTTTGTATAACAGGATGATTTGCTTTTCATTTCTACTAAGAAAAGCCCTTCCATCCAAAAGAGAACAGACGCTATAAAAACATTGACACTTCCCCCGCCGTTTCTCTACACTATTTTTAGTATATTATAGTGGATGGGGTAATGCTTCAAATATGAACTATTAGATTAAATGGAATTTATAATTAGTTTATCATGTTTCCTTGCCATCGTTCCCTAGTTATTTTTAGCGTAAAGGAGTTTACCATTATGGAACATCTCTCGACCAAAACCGAGAAGATTCACTACCGAAAGAAAGACTGGCGTGTATGGTGGAAATTAACGAGACCTCATACTTTAACAGCCGGCTTCACGCCAGTATTAGTCGGAACAGCCCTGGCCCATCAGCATGTTGAATCTCTTCACTGGGGGCTATTTTTCGCGATGCTGGCAGCCGCCCTGCTCATCCAAATCGCGACCAATCTGTTCAATGAATATTACGATTTCAAGCGCGGCCTTGATACGGAGGAATCCATTGGAATCGGCGGCGGCATCGTTCGGGAAGGAATTTCTCCAAAAGCCATTCTGACTTTGGCTTTATCCTTATACGGAATTTCCATCCTGCTAGGAGCCTATATTTGCGCCAACAGCAGCTGGTGGCTTGTCGTAATTGGCCTTTTATCCATGTCTATGGGCTATTTCTATACCGGCGGGCCATTCCCAATTGCCTACACGCCACTAGGCGAGCTGACATCAGGCTTTTTCATGGGCGCGTTAATCATCATCATCTCCTTCTTCATACAAGTTGGAGCCGTTACGTATGATGCTTGGCTGATTACGGTGCCATTCTTCTTAACAGTCGGGGCTATTATGCTGTCCAATAATATCCGTGATCGTATCGGAGACCAAAAAGGCGGCCGCAGGACAATTGCCATCTTAATTGGTCATGACAAGGCAGTCATTCTCTTAGCCTCCATGTTTGTCATCTCCTATATTTGGGCATTTGTCTTAATTGCTCTCGGGATAACCTCTGCATGGACATTGCTCGTTCTTCTCAGTATTCCAAAGGCAGTGAAGGCAGTCAAAGGCTTTAAGGGTAAACTGGCTCCGCATGAGATGATGCCCGCGATGAAAGCAACCGGCCAAACCAACACCTTCTATGGCCTTTTGTTCGCACTTGGCATGCTGATTGGCTTCATCTTATAGCCGACATACAAGAAAGATCTCCTCATATAGGAGGGCACTGAAAAAGTCCTTAAATCTTACTAAAGCCCCTGTTCCTTCAATCTATGGAAGGAACAGGGGCTTTTTTGTCGAATTCTTACCTTATCACAAAAAAGTGGGTGTAACGATGATTCAACGTCAACTGTCTATGAACTTAAGTCCTTATTCGGCTCTTTACGATTTAATAGTTCCTAACGATAATATTCTTCGAAGAATCAATGAGCTTATTGATTTTTCCTTCGTATATGATGAACTGAAAGACCATTATTGTCATGACAATGGACGGAATGCCGTTCACCCCATCCGAATGTTTAAGTATCTATTGCTAAAAGCCATTTATGACTTATCAGATGTGGACATCGTGGAACGCTCACGGTACGATATGTCGTTCAAATATTTTTTAGACCTGTCTCCTGAGGATGATGTCATAGATCCTAGTTCTTTAACGAAATTCCGTAAGCTCCGTTTAAAAGATCTTAATCTTTTGGACTTGCTTATCAATAAAACGGTCGAAATCGCCATTGAAAAGGAAATCATTAAAAGCCATTCTATCATCGTTGATTCCACCCATTCCAAGGCTAGATATAACCAAAAGACGCCTAAAGAGCTGTTGGCAGAGAAATCAAAGCTGCTTCGAAAAGCCGTTTATCAAGTGGATGAACAGATAAAAAATCAACTGCCAGCCAAGTCCAAGACAGAGGTCTTAGAGGATGAGGTGAGCTATAGCCAAAAGCTTATCGAGGTGATTGAAAAGAATGAAGTCCTACAAGAGTATCCTAAAGTCAAGGAAAAAATAAATGTACTGAAGGAAACCATTGAGGATATAAATGACCAGCTCCAATTATCCAAGGATCCAGACGCACGAGTTGGGCATAAATCAGCTGACTCTTCCTTTTTCGGTTACAAAACACATCTTGCCATGAGCGAAGAACGTATTATTACGGCCGCCGTTATTACAACTGGCGAAAAGAACGATGGAAAGCAATTGAAATCGCTGATTGAGAAGAGTCAAAAAGCCGGCATGGACATTCAAACCGTCATTGGTGATGCCGCCTATTCTGAAAAGGGAAATATCGAGTATGCGAATAAAAGTGAAATGATGCTTGTGGCTAAGTTAAATCCAGCGGTAACGCAAGGGACGCGTAAAAGCGAAGATGTTTTTGATTTTAATAAAGACGCTGGAATGTATGTCTGTAAAGCTGGTCATATGGCCATACGAAAGGCTCGGCAAGGAAAAAAAGGGGGCAGCAAAAATCAAGTTGATACCTATTATTTTGATGTGGAAAAATGTAAAGTCTGTCCTTTTAGAGACGGGTGCTATAAGGAAGGAGCCAAAACCAAGAGTTATTCCGTAAGCATCAAATCAAATGTACACACGGAACAGATACAATTCCAAGAAAGTGAGTATTTTAAAGAGAAATCGAAAGAACGGTATAAAATTGAGGCAAAGAATAGTGAATTAAAACACAGACACGGGTATGATGTAGCCAATTCCTCGGGTCTGATTGGTATGCAATTACAAGGGGCTATGGCTATTTTCGCCGTAAATGTGAAACGGATATTGACCCTATTGAACTAAAAGGGATGGAATATATCCCTTAAAAATAATAAAAGACGGCTCAAAAATTCATATTCTGAACTTGAGCCGTCTTTTTTATGTTTGTCGACTTAACTTATGAAAAAAACGAAGTTTTTCAGTGCCCTCTCATATAGGGAGGTCTTTTTCTTTTAGTCTGCAAGGTTTCCTTCGATTCTCGCAGGGTATTGTATGATACAGGCTACTAACACATAATCTGCCAAATATATCTGATAAAATACGAGAAGGACGTGAGAATATGATTTCAAAGGACCAAATCAATCAGTTGAAAGATAGATTGGAAGACCAAAAATCTGAACTCTTGGAAAAGATTCAGTCCGGGAAGAACTCCCGTATGGATTTAAGCGAGCGAGATTCTGTCAGTGAGCTATCAGCCTATGATAATCACCCTGCAGACCTCGGAACTGAATTATTTGAGCGGGAGAAGGATATCGCACTTCATGTTCATGAAGAAGAGCAAGTAAATCGAATTGATGATGCATTAAAGGCCATTGATGAGGGGACCTACGGGAAATGCCGGGAATGCGGACAGGAGATTCCTTTCGAACGACTGGAGGCCATTCCGAATACCCTTTATTGCATAGAGCATGCAGAGGCCGCAGACCGGCGCTCCGATGAAAAACGGCCAAGCGAGGAAAGTATAATCAAGGACCCTAGAAAGGATTCCATGCAGCGCACCTATGACCCGCGAATCGAGGATTACCGTGACAGCTTCGGGGATGCTGCTCGGTACGGAACATCTGAAACACCGTCCGACATGGCCAATAACAGCGGCGAGTATGACGATATGTATCCAGAGGAAGACCGATCAGGTGATTCTCCGAATGACATAGAGGACTTTGTCGGCAACGGCCCAGATGGTGAACGCACCGTTTACCGGAATGAGGAGCTTGAGGCTTATGAGGAAGAATTGGACGAAGAAGGAATCGAATCGCCACTCGGTGATATTCCATACCGTAAAGAGGACAGCTATGTAACTGATAAGAAGAAATAAGAAAAGCAAGCCCGAAATCGGGCTTGCTCAACTTCTTTAAGCTTGTATAATTGGAGAATTCACAGGCTTAATATGCCAGATATTATCTGCATACTCAGAGATTGTTCTGTCACTTGAGAAGAATCCTGAGTTAGCGATATTAACTACGCTTGACTGATTCCACTTCTTCTTATCTTCATAGGCTTTTGAGACCATTTCCTGTGTCTTCGCATACGAATCAAAGTCACGGAGAACAAAGTATTGATCATTCTCAATCAGCAAGGAATCATAAATCATGTCAAACATGCCATTTGTGTTCGGGAAGAAACCGTTCACAAGCTGGTTGACTGCTTCATGGATCCTTCTGTCGAGCATATAATATTCCGAAGAATGATAGCCTCCGTGGGCTTGATAATTCATAACTTCATCAGAGGTCATACCGAAGATAAAGATATTATCCTTGCCAACACGTTCATGAATCTCCACGTTTGCTCCATCCATCGTTCCGATTGTTAAAGCACCATTCATCATAAATTTCATATTTCCTGTGCCTGATGCTTCCTTGCTCGCTGTAGAGATTTGTTCACTCACCTCAGAAGCCGGGAAAATTTCCTCTGCCAATGACACACGATAATTCTCAAGGAAAACAACTTTTAAATAATCATTCGTTGTCTTGTCATTATTGACCTTCTCGGCGACTGTGTTAATCAGCTTAATGATTTTCTTCGCATAGTAATATCCTGGTGATGCCTTTGCCCCAAATATAAAGGTTCGCGGATGCGGACGGAAATTCGGCTCTTCCTTCATGCGATTATACAAATACATAATATGAAGAACATTTAATAATTGCCGTTTATATGCATGAAGACGTTTAACCTGCACATCAAAGATGCTGTCCACATTAACCTTAATCTGA
Organism: Bacillus sp. FJAT-27916; assembly: GCF_001183965.1. GTDB lineage: Bacteria > Bacillota > Bacilli > Bacillales > Pradoshiaceae > Pradoshia. The sequence continues at coordinate 728,672 of NZ_LFZV01000001.1, read as the reverse complement.
TTTTGCTGGAAGATACGCTCAGCCAGCTTAACTTTATTATCATGTTTGACCTTCTCAAGCTTTTCTAAGAAGGCGGCATCATTTTGGAATGACTCTACTCCTTTCAAGCATGAAGGGTCAACCATCCATTTATCCCCGATTGATTCCGTAATCAAATTGGAAAGGGCTGGGTTGGATTTAATGAGCCATCTTCGGTGCGTAATGCCATTCGTTTTGTTGTTAAATCGCTCTGGGAATACTTGATAGAAATTATTCATTTCCCGCTTTTTCAAAATCTCCGTATGTAAATGGGCAACCCCATTTGTGCTATGAGTGCCAACTAAGGCTAAATGAGCCATCTTCACCTGATCATGGGCGATGATCGCCATATCCTCAATTCGCTGCCATTGACCCGGATACTTATCCCACAACTCCTTACAGAAGCGTTCATTGATTTCTTGGACAATCATGTAGATGCGAGGCAAGAGCGGCTGGAACAGGCGTACTGGCCATTTCTCCAATGCCTCTGAAAGAGTTGTATGATTCGTATAAGAAAACGTTTGAACCGTAATGTCCCAAGCCTCTTCCCACGAAAGCATCTCCTCATCCAGTAAGATTCGCATCAGTTCAGGAATCGCAAGAACAGGGTGTGTATCATTGATATGTATAGATACATAATCGGGCAGCTGCCTAATATCCTTCTGCTTCTTCCTGAACGTATTTAAAATAGCATCGATACTTGCCCTCACTAAGAAGTATTGCTGTTTCAGCCGAAGAATCTTACCACTGTCCTCTGCGTCATCGGGATAAAGGAACTCAGATACCATTTCTGTCTCCCGCTTATAACGCATGATGTCATCATGGAATGGAACATTGGCAGGCTCCGCATTCCATAGACGAAGTGTATTCACCGTTTCTGTATGATAGCCTACAACTGGAATATCATAAGGAACGGCCATGATTGGTTCTGCATCGCGGTGTTTGAAGCAAAGCCGTCCATCCTCGTCATAGTAAGATTCAACCTTTCCCCAAAACGGGACTTCAACAGCCAAATCAGATTTACGTACCTCCCAGACCTGGCCATTTTGAAGCCATAGCTCCGGATATTCTACTTGGACACCGTCAATGATTTTCTGTTCAAACAGTCCGTATTTATAGCGGATGCCGCAGCCATGGCCTGGAAGATCAAGTGAAGCAAGGGAATCCATAAAGCAGGCTGCCAAGCGGCCAAGTCCTCCATTACCAAGAGCGGAATCAGGTTCAGTCGATTCTAAATCCTCCAGGTTTATCCCAAGGTCGGCAAGGCCCTCTTCCACGACATCATGAATGCCGAGGTTGAGGATGTTACTGCCCATGATTCTCCCAAGGAGGAATTCAATCGATAAATAATAGACTTGCTTCGTTTCGCTCGTACGGTATACTTGATTCGTTTTAATCCAATTGTTGCTGATATATTCGCGAATCATGTTGCCTAGCACGTGGTATTGGTCCTGCAGACTAGTCTCTTCAAAACTCTTTCCCACGGACATTTCTAGCTTGGATAAAAAGGCTTTCTTAAATTGTTCTTTATTATCAAACATCTAAAAATCATGCCCCCTAAATCAAGTCTGTATATAATCTTTCATACTCTACTGCTGAGCGTGCCCAGCTATAATCCTTCTCCATTGAATTCTGGACGATTTTCTTCCATTCCTTTGGTTTCTTATAGAAGGACAGCGCCCGATGGATCGTATAAAGCATGTCATGCGCATTGAAATTGGTAAAGGAAAAGCCGTTTCCTTCTCCCGTATATTCATTATATGGCTGCACTGTATCTCGCAGGCCTCCTGTTTCACGCACAATTGGCAATGTGCCATAGCGCATCGCAATCAATTGACTCAAGCCGCATGGTTCAAATTTAGACGGCATAAGGAATAAGTCAGCTCCCGCATAGATTTGGTGAGCAAGATCTTCATTAAAGCCGATATGAACACGGCATTTGTCCTGATACCACTGAGCTGAGTATCCAAAGAAATGCTCAAATTCCGGGTCACCTGTCCCCAGCATGATGAACTGGGCATCCTGCTGCATAATTTCATGGAAGACAGCTCGGACTAAATCGAACCCTTTTTGCTTCGTCAATCGTGAAATAACCGCAATCACCGGCTTACTCTCATCTACCGGCAAACCAAAGTGCTCCTGGAGCTTCTTTTTATTCTTTTTCTTGCCAGCCAAATCAGCCGCACTGAACTGGTACGGCAGGGAGGAATCGTTTTCCGGATTATACAAATCATTATCAATCCCATTAACGATGCCGTATAAATCATGGTCCCTAGATTGCAGTATACCCTCTAGCCGCTCCCCAAAATACGCCGTTTTTATTTCTTCCTTGTACGTTGGGCTTACAGTTGTAATTGCATCTGCATAAGTAAGTGCGGTCTTCATGAAATTGACGCATCCGCCAAACTCCACTTGATTAAAGTAATCATAATGAACACCAAGTACATCACCAAGGAAGCCTTTTTCATAGATTCCTTGGAACATTAAATTATGAATAGTAAATACATTCTTCACATTAGCCAGCTTTGTATCTTGATGCTGGGTCTTAAGAAGGAATGGAATCATGCCTGTATGCCAGTCATGCGTATGTATAATGTCAGGCAGGAAAGGAATATGATAAAGCGTTTCGACAGCCGCTTTGCAAAAATAGGCGAAGCGCTCTCCATCATCAAATTGTTCATACAATTTAGGACGATGGAAATAGTATTCATTGTCCATGAAATAATACGTAACACCCTCATATTCTAATTCAAATATTCCGCAGTACTGTCTTCTCCAGCTAAGCTGAACCTCAAATTCAGCAATCTTTTTTGCGGAATCAAAAAAATGGGCAGGGATTGTTCCATACTTTGGAAGCAATACTCTTACCTCATGCCCAAGTTTCTTCAATTCTTTTGGAAGGGAGCCGGCCACGTCGGCCAGCCCGCCAGATTTAGCAAATGGTACACATTCAGATACTATAAATAAAACATTCACGAATTCATCAACGCTCCTTGCTTTACACCTTTTTGAATGACGATTGGCTGGAATGGCGAACCAACTAATATTGTACCATCCGCAATCTCCACATCCTTATCAAGAATGACATAATCGAGCTTGCAATTCTTGCCTATTTTGGTTTTCTGCATGATGATGGAGTTTTTGATGGTTGTACCTTCGTCAATATTAACCGCTCTGAAAACGATGCTGTGGTCAACTTCTCCCTTAATGACACAGCCATTAGCAACCATCGCTTGAGTAACATTGGAGCCAATGCCATACTTGGAAGGCGGCTCATCCTTCACCTTCGTATAGATTGGGCTTTTCTTCATGAATAGCTGATACCAGTTGTCAACCTTCAATAGCTCCATGCTTGTTTGGAAGTAGGAGCTAATGGAATCAACAACCGCCAAATATCCATCATATTCAAATACATGGACCTTGAATCCAGAATAATGATCATGCACGGCTTCACTTACGGATGTATAGCCCGTCTCCTGACGTTCTTCAATCAATTTCACGAGCAAATCCTTCTTCAAGACATAGATTCCAAGGGATATCTTGCCCTTTTTGACTTCGGTAATGTCTCCTCCATGCTTCAAATGCTCTTTAAGCACGGCATTGAAGTCAATATTGCATACTGTATGGCTGTTTGCGACAACCACATATTCCTGCTCGCTTCTCTCAAGATAAGTCATATGATAAGAGAAATGCTCCAAGGAAGTGATTTCTCCATTCGTTTCCGCCGTATGCGGAACAGGCAGGAAGAAAAGCCCGTCTCTTTTTCTGTTCAAATCCCAATTCTTCCCTGTACCGAGATGGTCCATCAAGGAACGAAAATGATATTGTGGATAGACAGCCACATTAGATATGCCGGAATTAACCATGCTGGACAGGATGAAATCAATCAGCCGGAAGCGGCCTGCAATTGGCAAGGCGGCAACATTGCGGTGGTTCGTTAATATATCAAGAGATTCAAAGTTTTGCGTGGCATCAATAATGCCCAACAATGATTTATTCATATTCGTTTTTCAGCGCCTTTCAATATATTAGGATAGTTTTATCGCATTCTCTTCTGTAAGCAGCTCTGGATTAACTAGAATGACATCCTCATCATCAATCGGCTTGATCACTTGGTCATCCGGAATTACCGCACCAGGAGGAATGATGGCTCTTTCAATCACAACGTTCTTGCCAACGATGGCATCAGACATGATGACTGAATCCTTAATGTATGAGTTCTCTCCTACCCTTGCACCGTAGAACAAGACCGATTTCTCAATCTTCCCATCTACGATACAGCCTTCATTGATAAGCGATTCACGTACAACAGCCTTTTCAGATAAATATTGCGGAGCTCTGTTTGGATTAACAGAGTAAATACGCCATTTGTAGTCATACATATTTAACTCGCAATCTTCATCCAGCAAGTCCATATTCGCTTCCCAATAGCTTGTAAGTGTACCAACATCCTTCCAATAGCCTTGGAAAGGATAGGCATATACTTTTTTGTTATATTTCAATAGCATCGGAATAATATCTTTTCCAAAGTCACGAGAGGAATGTTCATTTTGGGCATCCTTGATCAAGAATTCCTTCAAGACTTTTCGATTGAAGATGTAAATGCCCATTGAGGCAAGATTATTTTTCGGTTTTTTCGGTTTTTCCTCAAATTCTTCAACAGAGTAATCATCTCTTGTATTCATGATACCGAAGCGGCTTGCTTCATCCCATGGAACTTCGATTACAGAGATCGTCGCGTCTGCTCCTTTTTCCTCATGATACTCAAGCATTTTGGAGTAATCCATCTTATAAATATGGTCACCAGAGAGGATGATGACATAATCCGGATCATATTGATCGATATAATTCAGGTTTTGATAAACCGCACTGGCTGTTCCTGTATACCATCTCATCTCCTTGGAGGCGGAGTATGGAGGAAGAACCGTTACACCCCCGTCCCGTAAATCCAAGTCCCAGGCACTTCCATTTGATAAATAAGAGTTAAGCAATAATGGCTGGTATTGGGTAAGAACTCCTACGGTATCAATGCCTGAATTGGTGCAATTACTTAATGTGAAGTCGATGATTCTGTACTTTCCGCCGAAAGGTACAGCTGGTTTTGCCACATCTGCGGTTAAAGCCTCAAGCCTTGTTCCTTGTCCCCCTGCGAGCAGCATTGCCACGATTTTTTTCTTTGCCATTTTGATTTAACTCCTTCCGTTTTTTAATTGGGCGAAGCACTGTGATACCAAATGGCGGTATCTTCACAACGACATGATATGGTTTTCCGTGGAACCCTTCATCCTGTGCCGGTATAGCCTTTTTATTCACATGATTGCTTCCGCCGTATTTTCGATCATCACTATTTAATATTTCTTTGTATTCATACTTATCCGGAACACCGACTTTGTATTGATCATAAGCAATATTTTTGAAATTACAGATAACAATCAATGGATTGCCGCCTTTATCCCTCCGTACAAAAGAGAAGATCGATTGGTCGGTATTATTGACATCAATCCATTCAAATCCTTCCGGGCAGTCATCCAGTTCATATAAAGGTTTGGATCGCTTATACAATTTTAATAAATCCTTAAAGAATTCATTCAGTGTGCGGTGGGAATCATAATTGAGCAGATGCCAGTCAAGTTGTTCTTTATCTTTCCATTCAGAAAACATGCCTAGCTCTCCACCCATGAACAACAATTTCTTCCCTGGGTGTGCAGCCATATATCCTAATAACAATTTCAATTGGGCGAATTTCTCTTCATAGCTTCCTGGCATTTTGTCTAGCAGGGATTTCTTGCCGTGAACCACTTCATCATGTGACAAAGGCAGAATAAAGCGCTCCGAGTAGGCATACATCAAGGAGAATGTTACTTTATGATGGAGATTTGAGCGGAAATGCTGATCCGTTTCCATGTATTCTAAAATATCGTTCATCCAACCCATATTCCACTTATGGGTAAATCCTAAACCTCCCTCTGTTACCGGCTTAGTTACCCCTGGCCAATCTGTTGAATCTTCTGCCATCATAAGCACGGAAGGGTCATATTCTTTAAGTACACGATTTAACGTCTTCATAAACTTGATTGCATATGGATTGATATCGCCACTATATGTATTCGGCCAATAAATCATATTGGCAACCGCATCCACCCGGAATCCATCCACATGGAAACAGTCCATCCAATAACGTGCGTTTGAAATCAGGAAGCTGTGAACTTCCGGCTTCCCTAAATCAAAATTAGCCGTTCCCCAAACTGGATTCTCCCGATGCTTATGGTCATGGTATTCATAAACCGGGGCTCCATCAAAGAGGAATAATCCATGGGCATCCTTGCAATAATGCCCTGGCACCCAATCAAGCAAAACACCGATATTATTTTGATGACATTGATCGATGAAATATCTTAAGTCATCCGGATTGCCATATCGGCTTGTAGGTGAGTAATAGCCAGTTCCTTGATAACCCCATGAGCCATCAAAGGGATGCTCTGTAAGCGGCATAAGCTCAATATGAGTAAAGCCCTGCTCAATGATGTAAGGAATCAGTTCAGATGCTAGCTCCCTATATGTATAAAAATACTCTATCTCACATTCAATGCTAGGGATAAAATCATCCTCATCCTTTATCTTCTTCTTCCACGTTCCCGCATGCATTTCATAAATATAAAGCGGCTCATCTGTACAATTTTTCTTGGATTTCTTCTTAAGCCATGATTGGTCACTCCATGTATAATCCGTTTCATACGGATATACAACGGAAGCGGTATTTGGTCTGATTTCTGAAAAGAAGGCATACGGGTCGCTTTTTAGAAGGATTTCACCTGATATTGCTTCAATCTCATACTTGTAAATTTCATTGGAGAGATTCGCTTCAATGAGGACAGACCAGATCCCTTGTTCGGATACTTTCACCAGTTCATAGCCTATGCCATTCCACTTGTTGAAAGAGCCGACTAACCGGATGCTGCGGGCGTTTGGGGCAAATACTGTAAAGCGGGTAAACACTTTATTATTTTCCTCAATTAGATGGGCTCCAAACAGCTTGTAAGCATCATATAGTGAGCCCTCATGAAATAAGTGAATCTGATAATCTGTAGGTGCATTATGAGGCATATCATCACCCTTTCAGTATTTTTTCAAAGTATTCCTAATATAATAATTAAACTATTTAACCCATAAATAACGCAAATGTAAAAATTGTTAAAATATTTATTATATCCCCACATTTTTTACCTTTTCGACTGATTTCTCCCTGTCAGTTGCTTTTTCATATTCCCTTTATCAAGCAGGTTGAAAACATTCATAAAGACCTATTTAAGCTCATTATGCATACATTTATTTGCTAAATAATACACCTCGTTAATAATGATTTCGCTTAATCTTCTCAACTTCCTGCCTGAAATTCTGTGGAAGAAATAAATATGAACATATTCTACTATCATTGCGTTATTATTTATCTACTTTTATCATACTAGATATTACGCTTCGTATTATCTAACAATTGGGTGAATTCAAAATAACGTTTTTGTTAGATAGGCATCTCAGCTGTATTAAATAGAAAGCCCTGTTAAGTGTTGATTTACGCTGGAGGGGCAAATTCAAGGGTTTTAATGAGCTGCCACCAATGCTTTTTTATCTGCGGATTGACTCCTTTTCGTAATCTCATAGGAATCAATCACCTGAAACGTTAACGGGCAGTTTTCAATTATCAACAACCTTCTTTAACACGCCAAATGAACGCAAAAAAAGACATGTACAATTTGTACATGTCTCTTAATAATATTATCTTATGACCCCTACGGGATTCGAACCCGTGTTACCGCCGTGAAAGGGCGGTGTCTTAACCGCTTGACCAAGGGGCCGAATGGTGGCTCAGGACGGAATCGAACCGCCGACACAAGGATTTTCAGTCCTTTGCTCTACCGACTGAGCTACTGAGCCTTCATTTATGTAAATGGCGGTCCGGACGGGACTCGAACCCGCGACCTCCTGCGTGACAGGCAGGCATTCTAACCAACTGAACTACCGGACCAATATAAAGGATATTATGGAGGAGGAAGAGGGATTCGAACCCCCGCGCGGTTTGACCCGCCTCTCGGTTTTCAAGACCGATCCCTTCAGCCAGACTTGGGTATTCCTCCAATATGAGATGGTGCCGGCAAGAGGACTTGAACCCCCAACCTACTGATTACAAGTCAGTTGCTCTACCAATTGAGCTACACCGGCAAATAATAATCTCTCGTTGACTGCTTTATTATTCTAACCTGTTTCTAGGGATAATTCAATCAGAAATATATGGAAATACTAATTTTATTTTTACGTAGAATCTTAAAGATCTGGAAGTATAGAAGAACGACCTCACCTTCAGTGATGGCGAGAGAAGAAAAGCCCTTATCAGCCCGTTTAAAGGCTTTTAGAATGAAGATAAATAAAGGAACCCTCTCTATCATCTTTCATCCCAGAACGCCCTTCAGAGCTGTTTAACCATCTAGTTAATTTTATGCTTCATCTTATTTAGAATGATACAATACAATCTACTCCCTAATCTGAATCGAAAACCAATACAAGTTGTATTTATTTTTCATGCCGCTTTAAACAACTTCTAAATAATCATTCTTCTATGACTAAATCATTAACTCTTGGTGAGAATAGAATGTTCCCTCTGCTCAAGAGCCATATGCCGAATGGATAGAATTTTAGAAACAAAGAAAAAACCATGCACAATTTGTACATGGTTTATGACCCCTACGGGATTCGAACCCGTGTTACCGCCGTGAAAGGGCGGTGTCTTAACCGCTTGACCAAGGGGCCAAATGGCGGAGAAGGAGGGATTTGAACCCTCGCGCCGGTTACCCGACCTACACCCTTAGCAGGGGCGCCTCTTCAGCCTCTTGAGTACTTCCCCATATATATGGCTCCGCAGGTAGGATTCGAACCTACGACCGCTCGGTTAACAGCCGAGTGCTCTACCACTGAGCTACTGCGGAATATTGATATGGGCCTAAATGGACTCGAACCATCGACCTCACGCTTATCAGGCGTGCGCTCTAACCAGCTGAGCTATAGGCCCATTATGATAATAATTGGAGCGGGTGAAGGGAATCGAACCCTCATCATCAGCTTGGAAGGCTGAGGTTTTACCACTAAACTACACCCGCATCTATGGGGCGGCTGATGGGAATCGAACCCACGAATGTCGGAACCACAATCCGATGCGTTAACCACTTCGCCACAACCGCCGTGCGTTATTTGTTAATTAAATGGTGGCTCAGGACGGAATCGAACCGCCGACACAAGGATTTTCAGTCCTTTGCTCTACCGACTGAGCTACTGAGCCAATTCATTTTTCTTTATATGCTGCTCAATGCTAATCGATGAGCTAACAGTAATAATGGCGGTCCGGACGGGACTCGAACCCGCGACCTCCTGCGTGACAGGCAGGCATTCTAACCAACTGAACTACCGGACCAGATTATTGCGGGGACAGGATTTGAACCTGCGACCTTCGGGTTATGAGCCCGACGAGCTACCAGACTGCTCCACCCCGCGACGATAATAATGTTTTAAAAGATATATGGCGGAGGAAGAGGGATTCGAACCCCCGCGCGGTTTAACCCGCCTCCCGGTTTTCAAGACCGGTCCCTTCAGCCAGACTTGGGTATTCCTCCATATATGTGGTGGACCTTGTAGGACTCGAACCTACGACCGGACGGTTATGAGCCGTCTGCTCTAACCAGCTGAGCTAAAGGTCCTATTTTGGTAGCGGCGGAGGGGATCGAACCCCCGACCTTACGGGTATGAACCGTACGCTCTAGCCAGCTGAGCTACACCGCCAAAATATGAATCCTATTAGGTTTAGGTAAGTAATGGTGGAGCCTAGCGGGATCGAACCGCTGACCTCCTGCGTGCAAAGCAGGCGCTCTCCCAGCTGAGCTAAGGCCCCATATGATAATAATTAGAATGGTCGGGAAGACAGGATTCGAACCTGCGACCCCTTGGTCCCAAACCAAGTGCTCTACCAAGCTGAGCTACTTCCCGAAAGAATAATTGGCGCGCCCGAGAGGAGTCGAACCCCTAACCTTTTGATCCGTAGTCAAACGCTCTATCCAATTGAGCTACGGGCGCATACTTGGTAAAATCTAAGAGTGCCGAGGGCCGGTCTCGAACCGGCACGGTAGTCACCTACCGCAGGATTTTAAGTCCTGTGCGTCTGCCAATTCCGCCACCCCGGCATATAACTTGGCATTGGAGCGGAAGACGGGATTCGAACCCGCGACCCCCACCTTGGCAAGGTGGTGTTCTACCACTGAACTACTTCCGCATATAAGTGCGGGTGAAGGGAGTCGAACCCCCACGCCGTAAGGCGCCAGATCCTAAGTCTGGTGCGTCTGCCAATTCCGCCACACCCGCATATTTATAAATGGTGAGCCATGAAGGACTCGAACCTTCGACCCTCTGATTAAAAGTCAGATGCTCTACCGACTGAGCTAATGGCTCATGAAGTGGTGCCGGCAAGAGGACTTGAACCCCCAACCTACTGATTACAAGTCAGTTGCTCTACCAATTGAGCTACACCGGCGAATCATGTGCAAGTCTCTTAACGAAGACTTTCTTATTTTATCGGTTCTTTCAATTAATTTCAAGTAGAATTTAATGGAAATTTTATGGTGGAGGATGACGGGATCGAACCGCCGACCCTCTGCTTGTAAGGCAGATGCTCTCCCAGCTGAGCTAATCCTCCATATTAAGTGCCTGGCGACGTCCTACTCTCACAGGGACGTGAGTCCCAACTACCATCGGCGCTGAAGAGCTTAACTTCCGTGTTCGGAATGGGAACGGGTGTGACCTCTTCGCCATCGCCACCAGACTATTTTCGTCAGCGACATTTATTATTTTAACATCATTTCTGACTTTAGTCAAGAGTTTTTTAACTTTTTTTCACTCTCTCAAAACTGGATAATGTTTGTTTGGCGTATGCGTTTGTTCTTGGTTAAGTCCTCGAACGATTAGTATCCGTCAGCTCCATGTGTCGCCACACTTCCACCTCGGACCTATCTACCTGATCATCTTTCAGGGTTCTTACTAGCTTGCGCTATGGGAAATCTCATCTCGAGGGGGGCTTCATGCTTAGATGCTTTCAGCACTTATCCCGTCCGCACGTAGCTACCCAGCTATGCTCCTGGCGGAACAACTGGTACACCAGCGGTGCGTCCATCCCGGTCCTCTCGTACTAAGGACAGCTCCTCTCAAATTTCCTGCGCCCACGACGGATAGGGACCGAACTGTCTCACGACGTTCTGAACCCAGCTCGCGTACCGCTTTAATGGGCGAACAGCCCAACCCTTGGGACCGACTACAGCCCCAGGATGCGATGAGCCGACATCGAGGTGCCAAACCTCCCCGTCGATGTGGACTCTTGGGGGAGATAAGCCTGTTATCCCCGGGGTAGCTTTTATCCGTTGAGCGATGGCCCTTCCATGCGGAACCACCGGATCACTAAGCCCGACTTTCGTCCCTGCTCGACTTGTAGGTCTCGCAGTCAAGCTCCCTTGTGCCTTTACACTCTGCGAATGATTTCCAACCATTCTGAGGGAACCTTTGGGCGCCTCCGTTACTCTTTAGGAGGCGACCGCCCCAGTCAAACTGCCCACCTGACACTGTCTCCCACCCCGGTTCAGGGGTGCGGGTTAGAAGTTCAATACAGCGGGGGTAGTATCCCACC